>NZ_JAYLVQ010000085.1:0-21188 GCF_035818575.1 Halobacillus sp. HZG1 | reverse complement strand
GGAAAAAAGTGCTTGGTGAGACCCCACAGGACGCAGTCCGAGGAGGCTCACCGCGCTCCCGCGGAAAGCGAGCTATTCCCCGTAGCCCCCATCCACTCAATAATAGTCTCGAAACTGAGTCTTCAACTAAAGGGAGCTTATATGGAAGAGGGAGGTGAAGGTCTAAGAAAATTTTGGGACAGACTGGTTGACTTTATTATCTGAATTTTATAGACTATTGGAAAGATATTTTAAAAAGTGGCTTTATTACAAAGTCGAAATAAGCAAGTTGAGCAGAGAATGAGTTGAGTTGAGGTATAGGATGAGCTGAGCTGAGTGAGCGAGGGATCTTCGGACGTAAGGAGCCGATGGATTGCCTGGCCGATTTTCACCCCCTTTCTATCTACTCGTTTTCATCCCTCAACGTCTCATTCTCCATGATTCTAATGGAGAGGTGAGCCTTTATGACCACTTTTAATACATTTCAAAGCGATGCCGAAGAGCATCAGACCATTCCAATAACACAATCGTTTTATACGGATACGTTAACACCGATTCACATGTTTCATGCATTGAATCATGAAGCCGTGTACATGCTGGAGAGCCAGGATCCTGAATCCCCATGGTCAAATTATTCTTTTCTAGGTCTTGACCCGATGGTTCAAATCAAAGAGGAGAAGCACCGGTTTCAAATCAAAGACTTTGACCAAGACGATGTCACGTATTCTGAAGACTTCAAGTCGGCTTATGAGAAAGTATTGGCAAAGCTTGACGTGAAGCAGCCGCCGATTGACCTTCCTTTTAAAGGAGGAGGGGTCGGATATATCAGCTATGATGCCATCTCAGATTATGAGCCTGTAGAAAGGGCCGAGACGGATGACTTGAATCTTGCTAATTATCAGCTGCTTTTCTGTAAGACTTTAATTGCTTATCATCATAAAACAAAAGAAACGACGATTTTATCCTTCGCTAGAAAAGAACCAGGACGCCCATTAGAAGATATTTATTCTGAAACGAAAAAGCGAATCACATCCATTATAAGCCAGCTGCAGAAGGTCGGCACACTTCCGGATTTAATGCTGAGTGAAAATGAAACGGATGATGAATCCTTTATGTTAGAAAGCAATTATGAACCGGAAAAGTTCAAATCTGATGTGGGAAAAATCAAAGAGTATATCCGTGCCGGAGATATTTTTCAGGCTGTTTTATCTCAACGTTTTCATACAGTAACGAATCGAAGCGGATTTGAACTTTATCGAGTGTTGCGGAGGGTGAACCCTTCTCCATACATGTTTTACTTAAAAATGGATGAAGTGGAAGTGATCGGAAGTTCACCTGAACGACTCCTTGAAGTCCGTGATCGTAACCTTGAAATCCATCCCATAGCTGGAACAAGGAAAAGAGGCAGAACCGAAGAAGAGGATGACGCGCTGGCTGAAGAGCTTTTGCAAGATGAGAAAGAGTTAGCGGAACATCGCATGCTGGTGGATTTAGCACGTAACGACATCGGGCGCGTCGCTGAATATGGAACGGTACAGGTTAGTGAATATATGACGATTGGCCGCTTCTCAAAGGTGATGCATATCATCAGTAAAGTAACCGGTCGATTGAAGGAGAGCGTTTCTCCCATTGACGCCTTGATTTCCTCATTCCCGGCTGGAACATTATCAGGTGCACCAAAAGTCCGGGCTATGCAGATTTTACGAGATCTTGAGCCTACTCCCAGAAACCTCTACGGTGGGGGCATTTTATATTTAGGTTTTGATGGAAACATCGACTCCTGCATTACCATCCGAACGATGACTAGAACAGGAAAAGATTTATATATTCAGGCGGGGGCTGGCATCGTTGCTGATTCTGACCCTGAAGCAGAGTATCAGGAAACTTTGAGCAAAGCGAGTGCATTGAAGAAGACGATTCAACTAGCAGAGAAGATATTTGAGAAGAGCGGAGAAGGAGTGGAGACGAGATGAAAGATACATTAAGTAAAGTTGTCGCAGGAGAGGAAATGACCGAACAGGAAGCCTTTGATACGATGGATCGGATTATGAACGGAGAAGCGACGACCGGCCAACTGATGAGCATGCTCAGCGTCATGCGTTACCGCGGAGAAACAGTTGAAGAAATGACCGGTTTCGTTCGGGCGATGCGTGAAAATATGACCAGGATGGATACAAATGATGAGTCAATTGTTGATACATGTGGTACTGGCGGAGATGGCGCATCTACATTTAATATTTCCACAGCTGTTTCCATTGTTCTTGCGAGCATGGGAGTGAAGGTCGCTAAGCATGGAAATCGGAAAGTTTCTTCAAAAAGCGGGAGTGCCGATGTCCTGGAAAAACTGGGCGTGCCCATTGACACTACACCAGAACAAGGGGTACAGGCGCTTTCTCAAAAAGGAATGACGTTCATGTACGCCCCCCTTTACCATAAAGCAATGAAACATGCAGGACCTGCACGGAAGGAGCTTGGCTTTCGTACCATTTTTAACTTACTTGGACCAATGTCCAACCCTGCAAATGCTAAAAGACAGCTGATCGGCATTTATGATACCAATTATGCAGAAAAAATGGCGGAGACTCTTAAGAATCTTGGATCCACACACGTACTCTTAGCAACAGGAAGAGATGGTCTGGATGAAATTACAATCACAGGGAAAAGCGATCTCGTTGAATTGAAGAATGGTGAGATCACTCGTTTTACGGTTTCACCTGAAGATTTCGGTCTTCCTTTAGGGAATCTCACAGATATTCGTATTTCTAAAACAGAAGAAAGTGCACAAATGATTAAGGATGTCCTGTATGGGCGTTCAAATGAAAGTGCGTCTTCCATTGTCACATTAAATGCAGCGGCGGGACTCTATGTCGCAGGAAATGCAGAAGACCTTCAAGATGGTGTGCTGCAAGTCCAAAAGGCAATCATGGAAGGCCTCACAAGCAAGTATTATGAATCGATTGTTAATGAAAAGGAGAATCGTCAATATGCTTGAAACCATCTTAGCTGTAAAACAACAAGAAATTGAAAAATTGTATTTGCCGGAAGAGCAGTCATTTGCTCATCATTCTCTCTATAAATCTCTGAAAACCACTTCATTTGCAGCAGGCCTGATTGCAGAGGTGAAAAAAGCATCTCCATCCAAGGGCATTATACGTGAGGACTTCAACCCTGTCCGGATCGCTCATGACTATGCTGAAGCAGGGGTGCAAGCCATTTCTGTTCTTACGGATCAACATTTTTTCCAAGGGCACCGTGACTACTTGACGAACATCAAGAAAGTAGTGAATGTACCTGTATTACGGAAGGACTTTATTATAGACTCCTTGCAAGTAGCGGAGAGTGCCTATATCGGTGCTGACGCTATTCTGCTGATCGGGGAAGCGCTGGAAGCGAAGAAGCTGCATGAACTTTACCTTCAAGCCTATGAGCTTGGATTAGAAGTCCTTGTCGAAGTCCACAGTGAAGAAACATTAACTAAAGTGCTGAATGAGTTTACACCAAAAATTCTAGGTATTAACAATCGAAACCTTCATACGTTTGAAACGAAACTCTCTCAAACCGAACGCATGGCGAAACTTGCACCGGAGGAGTGTTTGCTGGTTTCAGAAAGTGGGATTTCTTCCCATGATGATCTGCAGAAAGTAGCTGGTTATGGAGCTGAGGGTGTACTGGTGGGAGAATCTCTCATGCGCCAGAAGGATATCAAAGAAGCGGTCCGTCAGTTGTTGGAAGGAGTGAATGTTCGATGAAAGAACCGATCGTCAAATTATGTGGAAATAGGTCTTTGTCAGATGTAGCCAAAACATCTTCTTCCCAAGCCTCCCATCTTGGTTTCATATTTGTCCGGAGAACAAAACGATATGTCCGACCGGAATATGTCGGACGCTGGGTGAAAAAAATCCGACCAAGACAAAAAATCGTCGGGGTTTTCATCGAGCCCACGATTGAGGAAATCGAAGAGATTCTTCATTTTGTTCCCTTAGATGTTATTCAACTGCATGGAAATGAGACGGTATCTCAGTTGTTGAGAATTAAAGAAGCGTTTGGTCTTCCGGTTTGGAAAGTGGTTCACCATCAATCGGATGGAATTAAACAAATGGAAGTGTTCCGTGGTGTTGCTGATGGATACATTGTAGACAGCAAAGTGGACGGTGTTTCAGGTGGAACTGGGGTCCGCTTCGACTGGGAGTCTGTCCCGACCTATCAGAAAGAAGCGTCTGACCAGGGTGTCCCGTGCTTGATTGCAGGGGGGATTAAACCAGAGAACGTCACATATTTGTTGCACTATCGCCCGGACGGAATCGACCTTTCCAGTGGTATTGAAATCGGAGACGGAAAGGACATTGGCAAAATTCAAACAATCATGAAAGAGGTGGAGCAAAATGTTGCAAGTATTTCCTGATTTAAAAGGACGTTATGGTGATTTTGGTGGGAAATATGTACCGGAAACCCTTATGGGGCCATTACAGGAACTGGAAGAATCGCTTGACCAAGCGATGGCGGATCCGGACTTTTTGAAGGAGTACCATCATGTGTTAAAAGAGTACGCAGGACGCCCTACTTCTTTGTCTTACGCAGACAAGTTGACAGGACAGCTTGGAGGAGCAAAAATCTATTTGAAACGTGAGGATTTGAACCATACAGGTGCCCACAAGCTTAATAATGCGATTGGTCAGGCTTTGCTGGCAAAAAGAATGGGAAAAGAGAAGATCATTGCTGAAACAGGGGCAGGACAGCATGGCGTTGCCTCTGCAACGGTTGCTGCAAAATTTGGACTTGAGTGTATCGTGTTTATGGGGGAAGAGGATATCCGCAGACAGGAGCTGAACGTTTTCCGAATGAAGCTTCTTGGAGCCGAAGTCGTTTCAGTTTCGAGTGGAAATGGAACTCTAAAGGATGCGACCAATGAAGCGATCCGCTATTGGGTCGCTAACTGTGAAGACCATTTCTATTTAATTGGTTCTGTGGTTGGCCCCCATCCATACCCGCGCATGGTTAGGGATTTTCAGAGAATCATAGGTGATGAATCTAAACGCCAGTTCTTAGAGGTTGAGAAAGAGCTTCCGGATCGTATTTTTGCCTGTGTAGGTGGTGGAAGCAATGCTATGGGGATGTTTTACCCATTCCTTGAAGACAAGAGTGAATTGGTCGGAGTAGAAGCTGCCGGGAAAGGGATAGACACACCTGAACATGCAGCGACGCTTTCAAAAGGAACTCCTGGTGTCATTCACGGATCGATGACCTATCTTATGCAGGATGAGAATGGACAAATTACCGAGCCTTATTCCATTTCGGCAGGGCTGGACTATCCTGGGATCGGCCCAGAACATGCTCATTTATTCCAGACGAAACAAGTCCGTTACGAAGCCATCACAGATGAAGAAGCGCTTGATGCATTGAAACTTTTAACACAAACAGAGGGGATCATACCTGCGATTGAGAGCGCCCATGCCCTTGCTCAGGCATTTAAAGAAGCCCCTCAAATGAGTAAAAATGAAACGATTTTGATTAACCTTTCCGGCCGTGGGGATAAAGATATGGCAACATTAATGGAACATTTCCAGGAGGAGGTCTGACATGCTGACTAAAACATCATTCCAAGGGAAACTAACGAAAACGGAAAATTTGTTTATCCCGTTCATTGTAGCAGGGGATCCTGGTCCTGAATGGACAATTCAATTTGCTTTGCGTCTCCAGGAAGAAGGTGCGGACGTTTTAGAGCTGGGCGTTCCTTATTCGGATCCACTTGCGGACGGTCCTACGATTCAACGAGCGGCGCAGCGTGCAATAAAGGCAGGGATGTCCTTACGTAAAGCAATCGAGCTTGTGCCGAAGTTAAGAGAGCATGGACTCGAAATTCCAGTTGTGATATTCACTTATTACAACCCTGTCCTTCAAATTGGACATGAGGAATTCTTTGAACTCCTAGAAAGAAATGGGGTAGAAGGGCTTCTTATCCCCGATCTTCCATTTGAAGAAAGTGAGGAGATTCGTAACCATTCAGAAGAAAAAGGCATTGAATTTATCTCCCTTGTTGCCCCTAACTCTGATCAAAGGATCAAGCAGATTGCGGAACATGCGAAAGGTTTTCTATATTGTGTTTCTTCTCTGGGAGTAACTGGAGAGAGAAAAGAAATGTCTGCTGCAGCTCTGGCATTCATTGAAAAAGTGAGACAGCACAGCCAAGTGCCAGTTGCTGTTGGATTCGGCATATCAACGAATGATCACGTTCGCCTTGTGAGAGATCATGCAGACGGCGTCATCATTGGAAGCAAAATCATTCGATTAATTGAAGCGGAGCTTGAAAATATTGAAAAAGGTAAGATGGACGAAGCTCTTAAACATTTCACCGATGAAATTAGAGCACTTGTTCAGTAAGTTTTGATAGAGCTGAGAGGAGTGGAGCAGAGTGATCTATATGATTGACCACTATGACTCTTTTACCTACAATCTCGTCCAGTATCTTGGAGAGCTTGGAGAAGAGATCATAGTGAAGAGAAATGATGAAGTAGATATAGGTGAGATTATAGAGCTGAGCCCTGACTTAATCTTTCTTTCACCAGGCCCGTGTTCCCCGGATGAAACACCGGTGACCCTGGAAGTGATTAATCGGTTCAAAGGAGATATTCCCATCTTCGGTGTTTGTCTTGGTCATCAGGCCATAGCTCAAGTGTTCGGTGGAAAAGTCGTACGCTCAGAGAAGCTGATGCACGGAAAAACATCACGCATTTTTCATGATGGAAAGGGAATATACGAAGGGTTAAGTAATCCGATGGAGGCGATGCGCTATCATTCGTTGATTGTAGAGCTTTCCGATTTACCGGAGTGTTTTGAAGTGACCGCTTCAACAGTAGAAGGAGAATTGATGGGCATACGTCACCTTGAATTTCCTATTGAAGGGGTCCAATTCCACCCAGAGTCTATTGGGACAGGTGATGGAAAACAATTACTGAAAAATGTGATTCAAAATCGTGTGAAAGCTTTTATCCCTTAATGTGATGTTTATATAACAGCATACAAGGCTGGTACCTTCCCGAGGTGCCAGCCTTTTAATATTAGTAACTATACGTTTCGTTCTCTAAGCCTATTTGGAAAAATCCTTAAATGGCTAGCAAAAGCTCTAAACTCAATGGTGATTTATCCAAACTTCCTGATTTAAATAGCTTAGCATGTGTTGGGGATAGAAGGGCATTCTTCTTTTCGTACAGTCTGTAACTGGTGATTTGTGTGGGTAATTAGAACTAATTTTACTACAAAATTCTGTCGAGGAATTGCGTATTTAACAGAAATTTCGTAAGAATAAAGCAATTCTTTGAAAGGGTGTGGTTATCGCTTTCATAAGGGTATGTGAAAAAATGGAATCCTCTAAAAACGCGGAGAATAGCCCCTTTTCAGCTATCTACTTGCCATTTTCACAAAATTAAAATCTATGTTAGTTTTATTATCGTTGTGTTCAAAGAGCGATTTCACATCGGCCGATGTTTTTAATTGAACAGCTCAACAAGAACCAGCCAACAAAAAACATCAGGAGATGATTCAGTAGTTATGGAACTGCAACAAGATCCAACTTTGTTATGGTTTATAGCAATCTATGGAATATTAATGGTCGGCATTGGTGTATTCATGTCGAAAAAAGTAGCCGGTAGTGAAGATTTCGTTTTAGCCGGTAAAAGCTTAGGACCTTTTGTATTGATGGGAACGCTTCTGGCCACATGGACAGGAAGCGGAAGTATTTCCGGCGGAGAAACGTCGATGGCTTTCTCTTATGGTATTCTTCCTTCTTTGATGATGATGCTCCCAACGTTAATCGGTATTATCATTCTTTATGTCGTCGCACCTAAAATCCGCGAACACGGAAAATTCACCGTTGCCGGTATTTTAGAGTCGAAATATGGGCGTACATCCCGTAACATTGCGAGTGTTATTATCATCCTTGCGTATGTCGGTATCGTTTCTTATCAGATGAAAGGTTTCGGATTCATTCTTAACTTAACAACAGGGATGACTGTGCAGACAGGTACGATGATTGGTGCTGCCATGATTATCTTCCTTGCCATGATCGGGGGACTTCGTTCAGTATCCCAAACGGACGCCATCAGTGGATTTTTGATGGTCGGAGGTTTGATCATTACTGTCCCTACAATCATTATGGTTGCAGGTGGATGGAGTGAAATCGTCGCTAATGTTCCTGAGTCTCACATGAGTGCTACGGGTGGTTTGACGACGATTCAAATGATCGGTTATCTGCTCCCTTCTTTGTTCTTATTACTGGGTGACCAAAACATGTATCAGCGTCTTGCATCTTCTAAAGGAGATAAATCCGCGAAGCGTGCGCAAATGGGGTGGCTGATTGCGATGATCGTCATTTCACCATCCATTTCATTGATCGCCTTTGCATCCCGTTCCATATTCCCGGATATTGATCCAGGAATGGCGTTGATGGCTACTACAGTAGCTATGCCAATCGCTATCGGTGGTATTCTGCTGGCAGCAGCAGCTTCCTTCATCATTACTACAGGGAACTCTTACTTACTGTCTGCAGCAACGAACTTGACTTATGACCTTTATGCTAATTATGTGAATAAGGATGCGTCTGACAAAAAGCTTCTTGCTATGACAAGAATATTCATAGTTGCGCTGGGTGTATTCGCCTTCGTAATCATCAGTTATTTCCCTACAGTATTAAGTGTGCAAATGTATGCTTATACCGTTTATGGTGCAGGTTTAACTCCTGCGGTACTTGCCGTATTCTTCTGGAAGCGCGTCAATGCGATAGGTGGTGTATCTTCCATGATCGCTGGTGTGCTGGCTACATTGACATGGGAAATTATTCTAGGCCAGCCATTTGAAGTGAACAGTGTAGTTGTTGCTGTACCTGTTGCGGTTATTGTATTGATTGTAGCAACGTTAATGACAACATCTGGCTCTCAAGCTGAAAGGGCTGTAAAAGCTTCATAATACAAAAAAGCCTCCCAAAATAGGGAGGCTTTTTTCTTTTGTAATATCTCTTATAGGGGTGTTACATAAGACTGATAGGGTAAATAAAGCCACCATTTCCATTACTGGAAATGGTGGCTTTTGGTAGTGGAGCATAGCGGGCTCGAACCGCTGACCTCTTCGCTGCCAGCGAAGCGCTCTCCCAGCTGAGCTAATGCCCCGTATGTTTTTCGACAATTATTATTGTATATAGAGAGTCAGGAAAAATCAAGAGTTTTTTGAATTCATCTTCCAACAATTGATATTGGTGGGAGGGTAAACTTTTTAAGGAAGAAAGTTTAAATAATCATTTAAAAAAATTTAAGTGAGTGAGGGTTCAATTAGGAACCGATTCCAGCCCTTGTAAATCAAAAGTGGATAGGGTTTATATCATCTTACAATATACATAATATTCATAAAATTAAAAAAACTATATTGACTTCTCTTTTTTAGGTTATATAATACTTTTATAGCAATGGTAACGCTTACATAAAAGAGGAGGTCTTCACATTTGCCTATCTTAGAAGTCGAAAATGTATCGTTGCAGTTCGGTGGTGTGAAAGCTTTGGATGCTGTGTCCTATCATCTTGAAAAGGGTGAAATCTTTTCGTTGATTGGTCCGAATGGAGCAGGGAAAACAAGTATGCTGAACTGCATAAGCGGGCTGTACAAACCTACATCAGGGTCGATCCGTTTTAACGGAAAAGAAATCCTTGGAATGAAACCCTACAAAAGGACGTCTCTAGGCATTGCTCGTGCGTTTCAAAATATTGCTTTGTTTGAACACATGTCTGTGCTGGATAACCTGAAGCTTGGTCGGCATGTCAAAATGAAGGCGGGGATTTTCACGGGTGGACTTTACTGGGGTGGTGCAGAAAAGGAAGAGGTCGTCCACCGTCACTCGGTGGAGCAAGTCATTGAATTTCTTGAGATGCAGGAGATCCGTCATACGCCAGTCGGTACACTTCCATATGGGTTAAAGAAAAGAGTGGAGGTAGGACGAGCACTTGCCCTTGAACCTGAAGTGATTTTGCTGGATGAACCGATGGCCGGGATGAATAATGCTGAAAAAGAGGACATGGCCCGGTTTATTTTGGATATGCATGAGTTGAATGGAATTACGGTATTCCTTATTGAACACGATATGGGGGTCATTATGGATCTCTCTGACAAAATTGCTGTCCTGGACTTTGGAAGACGGATCGGTTTTGGCACTCCGGAAGAAATACAGAAGAACCCGGATGTCATCAAGGCTTATTTGGGCGAACATGAAGTAACCACATAAGGAGGGGATTGTGGGATGACGCATCGAACGCTGCCTCAGCTTTTGTTTGAAAAAGCAGAAAAGGAAGGGAGGAAAGTGGCCTTTCGTCAGAAGAATTTAGGCATTTGGAAAGAATGGACTTGGCGGGAGTATTACAGAGAAGTAGAATCATTGGCCCTTGGGTTACAAGAAGAGTTTTCAATCCAGCCAGGAGAGCGTATTGGAATCATCGGGGACAACCGACCACACTGGATTGTCGCAGAGCTTGCAGCTCAGTCGATTGGAGCCGTCCCGGTGGGGATTTATCAGGATGCTTCCCCGGATGCAATGGCCCACTACTTAAGAGAATGTGAACCGCGAATTTTAGTGGTTGAGGACCAGGAACAGGTGGACAAGCTTCTTGAAATTATCGATTCGTTTCCTGCCATCGAAGCAATCCTATTTTGTAATGAAAAAGGTCTCCGTTCCTATTCTCATGAAAAACTTATAAATTTAAAAAGCTTGCAGTCCATTGGCAGCACACGCGCCAGTGAAGATCCATCTTTTTTTGAGCATCAAATACAAAATGTGAAACCTCTGGATATTGCTTTCATTACGTTCACCTCAGGAGTGACACATCATTCGAGAGCTGCGACCTTTACTCATAACAATTTGATCCAAACGGCTTTATCGATTCATGAAATAGATCCTGTAAAATCTGATGATGACTATTTATCCTTCTTGTCTCTTGCTTGGATTTGTGAACAAGTGATGGCAGTCGGACTCTCCTTGACGAGAGGGATGACGATCAACTTTCCTGAAGAACCTTCCACCATTTTAAACGATTTAAGAGAAATCGGACCACACCTGATCCAAGCACCTCCACGAACATTCGAGAACATGTTAACCCGTTTCCAAATTCGAATGAATGATTCTACACGCTTGAAGAAAAAAATGTTTGAACTTACCGAATCTGGTTTAGAAAAAAACGCACGAGCAAAATTGAGCAACCGTTCGGTCTCTTTTTTATCAAAGCTCAAATACTTGCTTCATGACTTCTTCATGTATAGTGCTATCCGAGATCATTTAGGGCTTTCACGATTAAAAAGGGCTTACGTTACAGGCGGCAGATTGAATAGGGAGGCTTTTGAGTTTTTCCAAGGGTTAGGAGTTAATGTGAAACAAACCTATGGAATGGTTGAAACCACTGGGTATGCTTCTATTCAGAGGGATCATGAATGGACGGCGGAGGGTGCTGGGAAACCACTGCCTGGTTTATCCATGAACCTAGCATCCAGAGGAGAAGTTCAAGTCGAAGGTCTTCAAGTTTTTGCTGGTTATTTAGGGGGGAATCCAGTAACCGAACTTTCTACTGGGGATTATGGCAGAATCCTTGATTCAGGAGAAATGGAAATCCGCGGAAGGATGGAAGAACGCTTGGCTTTGGACTCGACAGATGGACAATCTTCCAGTGAGATAGAAACCGAGCTTCGGAAGAGTCATTATCTACAAGAAGCTGTAGTCTTCGGGGAAGGTCGTTCTTACCTGACAGCCATGCTTACCATTCATCGTGCCAGCGTAGGACGTTGGGCAGAAAAGAATCAGATCTCTTATACAAGTTATCGGGATTTGACAATGCATCCCGAGGTCATTGAGCTCATCAAGGACCAAGTCCTTAAAATGATGCAATCTTTACCAGAGGAAAGTCGCATCAAGCGGTTCGTCATCCTACCAGAAGAGTTACGGTTGAGTTATGGGGAGATGACGTCCACGCAGAAAACGGTACGAAGAACTGTGGAAAAGAATTACAAGCGATATTTAGCTGCGTTATATAACGACACCGGACAGTATGATACCCTTTCAAACTTGAATTCTGAAGAAACGGATGAAGGCGAAATCGCGCCCGTCATCTTATTGGATCGATCACAGGGGGTGGCTTGAGTTGACTTTCTTTATGCAAATGCTGGTCAGTGGAGTAGTAGTAGGGAGTATTTATGCGCTCGTAGCATTAGGGTTCGTCCTAATCTATAAAGCTAGCGATGCTCTGAATCTGGCAAATGGAGAATTTGTACTTATCGGATCATATATTTGTTTAACCCTTGTCACTGCCTTGAAACTGCCTTTCCTAGTGGCTCTGGCGGTTACCTTGGGCGTGTGTGGTGTACTTGGGTTATTGGTTGAGAGAGTCGTACTAAGACCGTTACTGAATGCGCCGACTATTTCTGTCATTATGGCAACGATCGGTCTTGGTAACTTGCTTGCAGGTCTGGTCCATATGGTATGGGGGCACCAGACACGCGTGTATCCAAACCTCTTTCCGAACACTCCAGTGACTTTTGGTGAAGTCCTTATTACACCTGTTTATTTATGGTCATTCATTATTGTTATGGCTCTGCTTCTTGCTTTTACCTTTTTCTTTAAATTCTCAAAAATGGGAGTGGCGATGCGTGCGGTAGCCGATGACCTTCAAGCAGCAGCCAGTATGGGAATCAATGTGAAACGGGTATTCGCCATTACGTGGGCGATTGCTTGTATCGTCGCTGCTGTTGGCGGGGTCTTGCTTGGAAACATTAACGGTGTGAACGCGACGATGAGTGTGATTGGTCTTACGGTTTTACCCGTCGTCATCCTGGGAGGACTCGATAGTATCCCTGGAGCCATTGTTGGTGGATTTATTATTGGAATATTACAGAGTATGGCAGGTGGATATATTGATCCTCTTGTCGGAGGGGGATTGAAAGAAGTGTTCCCGTTCATTGTCGTCATTTTAATATTAATGATCAAGCCTTATGGCCTCTTTGGAAAAGGCGGAATGGAAAGGGTGTGAGGTTGTGAAAAATCCATTTGTTATGGAATGTGGCAATTACAAAACCAGGTACGAAAAAGATATGGCTATTTTTTCAATCAAACGGGTGAAAATCAGGGTGCTCGGACTGGCTATTCTAGCCTTCCTGTTTCCTTTGCTCGCTGATAATTATGTCATCGGTTTAGCGACATTGTGTGCAATTGCTTCCATAGGTGCTATTGGACTGAACATTTTGACAGGATTCACGGGCCAGATATCCATCGGGGTAGGTGCCTTCTTAGGTGTAGGTGGATATACATCGGCCATCTTAACAAGTACGTTAGGATTAAGCTTTTGGGTTGCCTTGCCTGTGGCAGGCCTCATCACAGCTTCTGTGGGGGCACTGTTCGGGATTCCGTCCTTACGATTGAAAGGGCTCTATCTCGCCATTGCCACATTAGCAGCACAGTTCATCATTTTGTTTATCATTAGCCGTTGGACCGGTTTGACAGGTGGAACTTCTGGAATGGTCCTTCAACGTCCATCGATCGGAACGTTTTCCTTTATGTCTGCAAGCAGCTACTACTATTTGTGTCTCATCATTCTGCTTTTTACGATCGTTTATGCTTTAAATTTATTCCGCAGCCGTACAGGCAGAGCCTTTTTAGCTGTTCGTGATCGTGACGTAGCAGCAGAAATCATGGGCATCAACTTATTCACATACAAGGTGCTTTCCTTCGCCATCAGCTCCTTTTTTGTCGGGATTGCGGGTGCGTTGCTTGCTCATTATACGATGATTGTAAGTCCGGAACTTTACAGCATAACGGTATCGATTCAATACTTGGCCATGATTTTAGTCGGGGGGCTCGGGAGTATTCTTGGTTCGATACTTGGTGCCATATTTATTACGCTTTTGCCGGTGGGGCTCGGTTTTGTCATGGATTATATCGCTGTCTATATGCCGGATATGCAAAACACATTAGCAGCCTTCCAGGAGCTTGCCTTTGGTGCTGTGATCATCCTGTTTCTCATCTTTGAACCAGGGGGACTTGCGCATATTTGGAGTAATATAAAAAATTATTTCAAAGTTTGGCCATTTTCTTATTAGTAAGTGGAGGGAAGGGCTTTATACTCTTTGCTCTAAACTATAAAAATATAGAAAGGGAGTCGAGGATTTGATCAAAACGTACGCAAAATCGACAATGTTTTTGTTGTGCCTCATGCTGTTGATGGGGATGATGGCTGGTTGTAGTGGAGATGAAGGAGCGTCTGGGGGAGATGCGGAAGCTTCTGACGGTAAAACGGTAAAGATTGGAGCGCTTTTTGATATTACAGGTGGAACGGGAGATGTGGGGACACCATATTCAGAAGGTGAGAAAGCTTACTATGAATACTTGAATAGTCAGGGTGGAATAGATGGTGTTCAAGTTGAACTGATTGGTGATGATTACGCCTACGATATGGCAAAAGGTCAGCGGTTGTATCAAGAGTTACGTGATAAAGACAACGTGTCGGCTATCCTCGGTTGGGGCACAGCGGATACAGAAGCACTCCGCCAGCAAGTAGCCAATGATCAACTTCCTTATTTCTCTGCTTCCTACTCAGAAAACCTGAAAGATCTAGAGGAAAGTCCATACAACTTTTTAACAGCAGCTACATACTCTGACCAGGGACGAGCTGTGGTTAAATGGATCAAGGAGAATCATGAAGGAGACAATCCAACGCTTGCCCTTCTTTATAACGATACAGCGTTCGGACGTTCCCCAATTGAAGACATTAAAGCTTACGCCGCCGAAGCCGGCGTTGAAGTTGTAGATGAACAAGTCATTCCTGTGACAGCAACAGAAGCACAGTCCCAAATGTTGAATATGCAGGAAGCAGCTCCTGACTATGCCATCATTCAACAAACGTGGGGAGCGACAGCCACGATTTTACGTGAAGCTCAGACACTTGGCATTGATACCCAATTCATCGGTTTAAACTGGGCGACGGGAGAAGGAGTGGTAGAAATTGCCGGTGACGCGGCAGAAGGAATGTTAGGCGTTGTCACCCACGCTTTTCCATATGAAGACTTAAAAGGTCTGGCTGAAATGGAAGAGTACTTGGAGTCCAAAGGAGAAAGCCTGGAAGATGTCAGTCAAAAATTCGTTCAAGGTTGGGTAACCGCTAAGATTATGGCTGAGGGTATAGGGAATGCCGAGGAGTTGAATGGAGAAGGCATCCGCAAAGGGCTCGAACAAATTAAAGATATGGATCTCGGTGGTCTGGCCGCTCCTGTGACTTTTTCGGAAGACAACCATGCGGGAACGAATCAAGTTCGTCTAGCAGAGGTTAAGGATGGGAAATTTGAAGTCGTCACGGATTATTTCAGTTATGAAGATTAAAAGTGGACGGGGTCTCGTAAAGAGGCCCCCTTTTTCAAAAGGAAGGTGAATCAGGATGCTAAGAGTCGAAAATATCGAAGTTGTGTATTCAAAGATGATTCTAGTCTTAAAAGGGATGTCAATCGAAGTTCCAGATGGAGACATTGTTGCTCTGTTAGGAAGTAATGGGGCGGGAAAATCTACGACATTGAAAGCGATCTCGGGTTTGCTTGGAGGAGATAATGGTCAAGTGACGAAGGGGAAAATTACGTATCAAGAGGAAGACATCACTTCAATGAGTCCCGATAAAATTGTTCAAAAAGGTATCTTTCAAAGTATGGAGGGACGGAGAGTTTTCACACATCTCACAGTTGAAGAAAACTTAACTGCCGGCGCTCACACACGGAAAGATCGAAGGAATATAAAGAAAGACATGGAACGTGTCTATCATTATTTTCCAAAGTTAAAAACGTTACGTACCCGGCATGCTGGGTTGCTCTCAGGAGGCGAACAACAAATGCTCGCTATCGGCAGAGGGATTATGGCGAAACCAAAGTTATTGTTGTTGGACGAGCCATCCCTTGGAATTGCACCGCTTCTTGTGAAAGAAATCTTTCAAAACATTAAACAGATCAATGAAGAGGAAGGGATGTCCATTCTTGTTGTTGAGCAAAATGCCAATGTAGCGCTCTCCATCGCGGATTATGGATATATCATTGAGGACGGACGCTCTGTTTTGGAAGCTCCTGTATCAAAGCTGCTTTCGAACCAGGAAGTTCAAGAACACTATTTAGGTATAAATGAAGAAGGACGTAAAAATTACAGAGACGTAAAATCCTATCGGAAGAAACAACGGTGGATTTAATAGGGGGGGTTATTAAGAAAAGCTCTCCATTATCTCAAGGGCTGGTCTAAAGAATAGGAAAATCATACGATATGACACTTCCAGGATAGGAGGTGTTTTTTTATTGTCCAGGAAATATTCCAGGATAGTCAAAATGTGTCATAATAAATGGCATATTGTTTAGAAATTGAGATTATAGGAAAAAGATAGGTAATTAATGAAAAAGAGGTGAAAAAATGTCAGGAAGAAAAGTGAAGAACAGATGGTTGATCGCCTTAGGAGCTGTGGGAATTCATATTTCTATCGGATCTGTTTACGCCTGGAGTAACTTTACAGGTCCACTGAGCGAAGAATTCGGTTGGTCAGCAAGTCAAGTACAATTGACTTTTAGTATTGCCATTTTATTCTTAGGATTATCTGCAGCCTTTTTAGGATGGTTCGTTGAAAAATATGGACCGAGGGTCGCCGGAATTACAGCTGCTATCTTTTTCGGGATTGGTGTGGCTGGGTCAGGAATAGCCGTTAACGCAGGTTCATTATGGATGCTGTACATATTTTACGGGGTTCTTGGAGGTATAGGTTTAGGTGTTGGTTATATCGCACCGGTTTCTACATTAGTAAAATGGTTCCCTGACCGTAGAGGTCTTGCAACGGGGATGGCGATTATGGGTTTTGGTTTTGCAGCAGCTATTGCCAGCCCGTTGATGGACTTTCTTATTAATTCAGTTGGAATCGCAGCCACCTTTTATATTCTAGGTATCAGTTATTTTGTCGTTATGATTGGTTCGTCCCTTTACATGTCACGCCCTCCTGAGGGCTGGACACCTGAAGGTTATGATCCAGATAAGGAAACGGATACCAAAAATCAAGATTTGGCAAACTTACGTGCAAAAGAAGCATTGAAGACAAAGCGTTTTTATTACCTTTGGACGATGTTGTTTATTAATGTCACGTGTGGAATTGCTGTTATTTCTGCGGCTAAGCCATTATTGGAGGAAAGTGTCGGGGTAACGACAGCCACTGCAGCCACTCTCGTGGGTGTAATGGGCATTTTTAATGGGCTTGGAAGAATCGGTTGGGCAAGTGCTTCTGATTATATAGGTCGTGCAAACACGTATATCACCTTCTTTGTTCTGCAGATCGGTTTATTCCTTGTTCTGCCTTGGACAACCGCCACGTGGATTTTTGTCATTGCATTTTCTATTATTTACACTTGTTATGGAGGCGGATTCGCAACCATTCCCGCGTTCATTGGGGACTTATTTGGAACAAAAGAACTTGGCGCCATTCATGGTTATATTTTAACAGCGTGGGCGGCCGCTGGACTTGCCGGGCCCATCTTTGCAGCTTGGATGAAAGATACGACTGGAAGCTATGAGAACAGCCTCATTTTCTTCTCTGGTTTATTTGTCGTAGCCCTGGTGGTTTCCATTCTGACCAAGGTCGATGAACGGAAAAAGCGAAAAGCGTTAATAAACAAAGAAAAAACAGCATAAATAAAAAAAGAAACTCGGAGGCTAAGGATAGTCTTTGAGTTTCTTTTTTGTGTAACATTTGTTAGGGGCATGAAATGGGCGGCAGTTGATTATAAGAATAGAGGGAGAGAGCTCTGTTTTTTTAAAAAAATATCCTTAATATTAAAGAGTATCGAGGTTTATAATTCGAGGTTAACCCCTAGTGATTAGGGGAAAGGTGGAATTAAGAGTTCATGTCAGTCAGGAGGAATTGAGATGTTGTTTTCAGGAACGAAGCTTTCAGACCTTTCGAAAGCCTCTATTATCATTATTTTGACGGGCTTCGCCCTGGTAGGCGGAGCCGTTTATTTTTTCACTGAACTTGCGGCAGAGGTTCTTGAACAGGAGAAATTCATTGTAGACCAAGCAGCTACAGACGTAGTGAGATCTATCACTACTCCGTGGATGGATGCGTTTTGGGGATGGATCACGGAATTGGGGTCTGTTTTATTTATAACCATAGCATCTGTCGCACTGCTCATCTTTCTTCTGTTCTTTTCTCCCTTCAGCCGATGGGTAGGTGTTTATTTTGCCATCGTAATGCTCGGCATTAGTGCATTGACTAAATTGCTGAAAGTAACTTTTGAGCGCCAACGTCCAGAAGTGTTGGCGGAGTATGATGGAACTGGTTTCAGCTTTCCAAGTGGACATACAACTGGTTCTGTTGTTTTTTACGGGTTTCTCATTTACTTAATTGTCATCAGTCCATTGAAAAAACAGGTGAAATGGACCATAAATGTAGCGCTGGGAATATTAATTGCACTTGTCGGTCTTTCTCGGATTTATCTCGGTGTACACTTTTTCACAGATGTCTTTGGAGGCATGCTATTCGGTCTTGCATGGCTGGTCGTTTGTATAGCGGCACTGGAAATCACAATATGGAATCAAAGAAGAAGACAATCCGGGAGTGTTCAAAACCTCGTAAAAGGGAAAACTGAAAGGAAGCAGGAGAAAGGGTGATTCAATCATGTTATATATATTAGTCATATTCTTACCACCATTAGCTGTCTTGTTTACAGGGAAACCGTTAAAGGCGCTATTGAATTTAATCTTAACTTTGATTTTTTATGTCCCAGGAGCGGTACATGCTGCCGTAGTGGTGAAAGGGCATTATGACAGCAAGAAACTTGGATGAAAAAAGCCTGACAACAGAGGAAATGTTGTCAGGCTTTTTCTTTTAAACTCCTCGTTTATTCCCCCAGACAAGGGCATGTACTTGAGGGAGAACGCGCACTTTATTCAGCTTGGATGAGGCGACAACCTGTTCGATGAGCCATTCATATTGGTCAAGGAGGTGACTGGCTAATGTTCCTGCTTCGTTTTCTTCCAGATCATCATTTCCGACTTGTAAAAAGAAGGGGACATGAGGGTATCTTTCATGGACTTCTTCGGCATAGGTCAAGTCATCTTTATTAAAAATCACCACTTTTAAACTCGTGTTCTGAAGGCGTCCAGCGGTTTCCAAACGATACAAGATATCATCCAGAACGTTCCAATCCGTCTTCATTTTAGAGCTGGGTGGTTTAGGAGATATGGTCAGGTCATCAATTTGAGGGAACCATTCCTGCCAACGGCTGCCCTGTGTTTCAAGAGCTACCTCGATTCCTCTTTCATGGAGAGGAACGATAAGCTCATGGAGATTTTTTAAAAGAGCAGGGTTACCACCGGATATCGTAACATGATCGAACTGATCTCCACCCGTTTGGATCAGTCGAGTCACAATTTCTTCTGAAGTTAACCGTTCGATGTCATGCTTGGCGCTTCCGTCCCATGTAAAGGCAGAATCGCACCACGCACAACTGTAATCACACCCTGCCGTACGCACAAACATCGTTTTTCTACCCACCACCATTCCTTCACCTTGGATGGTAGGACCAAAAATTTCGAGAACCGGGAATTTATTCATCTCTCATCCACTCCCGTCTTGCTTCCGCGAAACTCGTCGGTGTTTCATAAAGTTTTACAAACTCAACACGACACTGATTCGGATCGTCTTTCAAAGCATCTTCCATTTTCTCATAAATCCAAACGACCATATTTTCAGCTGTCGTATTCATGTTTGGCAGTGTATCGTTCAAATACCTGTGATCGAGGTGGACCTCAATCTGTTCCTTCCAGATTTTCTTGATATCACCGAAATCAATGACAAGCCCAATATCATCGACTAAGCCGCTGACACCAAAAATCACTTTATACGTATGTCCATGAAGGTTTTTACACTTCCCTTCATAACAGTGCAAGTGGTGAGCAGCATCAAAGGTGAATTCTTTACTGACGAGTACACGTTTTTGATGGTACTTTAACTCGTGACGTTTGATGTCTTGATCTATTTTCTGCAAGTTTTCTACAATCGTGAAGCCGTACATTATTCAGCCCCCTCTTTTTCTGCAATATAAGTATGGAGGCCGTTTCTTCGAAGTTCACAAGCCGGGCATTCGCCGCATCCATCACCGCGAATACCATTGTAACAAGTCAATGTTTTCTCACGGACGTACTCGAAAGCACCTAAATCATCAGCCATTTCCCATGTTTCCGCTTTGTCGAGCCACATGAGAGGGGTGTGAATGACGAATTCATCATCCATTGACAAATTCAGTGTTACATTCAAGGATTTTACAAAAACATCACGACAGTCTGGATAACCACTGAAGTCCGTCTCACAGACACCTGTAACAATATGTTTCGCTCCGATTTGACGCGCAAGAATGGTAGCAAAAGACAAGAATAATAGATTCCTACCCGGCACAAAGGTTGAAGGAAGTTCCCCATCTTCGCCATCTTTCACTTCAATATCATCCCTGGTTAACGCATTAGGAGCGAGTTGATTAAGCAAAGACATATCAAGGATATGGTGACGCACCTGCTGATCATCAGCAATTTCTTTCGCCACTTCAATCTCTTCTTTATGACGTTGGTTGTAATCGAACGTAACGACTTCCACAGATTCGAATTTCTTCAATGCCCAGAACAAGCAAGTCGTACTATCCTGTCCACCGCTGAATACAACCACCGCTTTATTATTTTTTTCCATAAAAAAATTCTCCTTTCATCATCGAAAAAGAGAATTCTACACACCCAAAACCATTAAAAAAACCGTACCTAAGGCAAGGTACAGTTCCATCCTTAGTTTTTTATAGAGGGTGTCGCTAGAACCTCTCCTGCCCTGAAGCAGACTTTATTTAATTTACCCTACTCATCTTAACACGAGAATATGCCCCTGGAAACCCTGACCTATTCAATTACCTGCATCAGCTTTATTAAACAATATGGCAGGATTGTGGAAGACTTGATTTCGAGATGTTTGTGTGGATTTAGGGGCTCCGGGAAAAGGTTCGCTTTCCGTGGGCGAGTGATGAGCCTCCTCGAGCTAACGCTCTGCGGGGTCTCATCTACCACGCACTTCCCACAGGAGTCTCACCGTTTCCCTACGCCCCTTTGCCATATGAGGTTCTAGAAATCCCTCTTATATTACCTGCCTAAAACT
>NZ_JAYLVQ010000084.1:0-180398 GCF_035818575.1 Halobacillus sp. HZG1 | reverse complement strand
CTGGTTTTGGAGTAGCAACGATAATTAAGTAACTAACTTGAATTTTTGAATTTAATTAGAGTTATAATTAGAACTCCAATTGACTAAATGTTGTTTTCAACTCAACATCTCGAAACTGAGTCTTCAACTAACCTGCCCGTTAGCGAAAGACTCAGTTTCAAGATAAATGCATAATTACTTCCAATTATCACGAAAAAAAAGAAGGTTCCTAAATGAACCTTCTTTCAAAGAATTACTTTATTACCGCTCCTCCAACCTGTCGAGCATTTCCTCTAGGTTTGGATCACTAATATAGTTTTCAATGGTGATAATCTCTTTGTCCTGGTGAGCGTGTTTGGCACGGTCATAGAGATCTTTATGAACGACGATGATGTTCGAATCCTGTGGTGCATCTTCGATTCTGTAGTGTTTTACTTCAATTCCATCGATTCCTCTTTTTTGTAGTTTCTTTCTGAAGGTCGTCGCACCGAGGGCACTACTTCCTGCACCTGCATCACAGGCGAAAGAAACTTTATCGATCTTTTCATCCTTTTTACTGCTTGCCACTTGTTTTCCTTGTTGTTTCATCGCTTTTGATTTTTCGATGGATTCGGAAAGCTCATCCTCTTCTTCATCATTATTCTTCTCCATTTTTAAAATCAGCGATGTGATCAAGAAGGTCACAGCCGCGGCAGCAAGAACTCCAGCGATGATGCCGATAAAGCTTCCTTTAGGCGTGAGCCCCAGGTAAGCGAAGATGGATCCGGGACTTGGTCCTGCGACGAGTCCTGCATCAAACATACTGAATACGCCAATCCCTGTTGCCCCTCCGGCGATCATCCCAATAATTGTAAGGGGTTTCATTAATACGTAAGGGAAATAGAGTTCATGGATACCACCGAAGAAATGAATAATGATAGCGCCTGGTGCTGTTCGTCGAGCCGTCTTTTTACCGAAGAAAGTGAATGCCAGCAGCAAGCCAAGACCTGGTCCAGGGTTGGATGCGACAGTAAAGTAAATGGACTTGCCTGTTTCAGCTGCCGCCTGCATGCCGAGCGGATAATAGATTCCCTGGTCGATCACGTTATTCAGGAACAACACTTTTGCCGGTTCGTTAATCAAAGATAGTAAAGGCAGTAAACCGGTAGCCACCAGTGCTTCAATGGCTGACGTGACAAAGTTGTTCGCTGATTCGATCACTGGACCGATAAACAGGAACGATACGATCATTAATAAGAAGCCTAGAATACCGAGGGAGAAGTTGTTCACAATCATCTCAAACCCGGCAGGAATTCTGTTTTCCATTGCACGGTCAAATTTCTTTATGATCAAGCCGCCAAGTGGGCCAATCACCATCGCACCTAAGAACATCGGAATATCGGACCCGACGATCAATCCAATGGCACCAATTGCTCCCATGACCGCTCCACGCTGGCCACCGACCATACGGCCGCCGGTTATGGCCAGAAGCAACGGAAGCAGGAATTTAATGGCTGGTCCTACAATTTGCGCCAGCTGCTCATTCGGGATCCAACCTGTTGGAATAAACAAAGCGGTCAATAGACCCCAGGCGATAAATGCGCCAATGTTCGGTAGGACCATATTGGTTAAAAAGCCGCCGAAAGCTTGTACTCTGGCTCTTGCAGAAGGACGATTCATGTCTACTACATTGCTGTCTGTTGTTGCCTTAGCTGGACTTGCCATCTATCTCATCCCTTTCAAATATAATTTAAAGAATCATCGCTATCTGTTCAGGAAACGGGACTTATTCCACCGTCTGAAGCAAATCAATAATTTCCTGTTCACTGTTTGACTGTTCCAGCTTTTCTCTCACGTCATCTTCAATCAGCAAGGAAGATAGATCGGAAATCAAGTCTAAGTGGCCGGAGGTATCTTCAGCAGCTAGTGTGAACAGAAGATTGACCTTTTTGTTTTCTGGGAACGTCACGGCCTCTTCTAATTTCAGAAGCGAAATCCCTGTCTTTTTGACAACGCCGTCTTCGTTTTTGGCATGAGGCATAGCGATTCCTGGAACAATGACGATATACGGTCCATTTTCGTGGACGTTTTCAATCATATCCTCTACATATTTAGAAGTAATCGAACCATCTTTCAATAAAGGAGCAGCCGATTCGGTGATTGCATCCTCCCAGGAGTTTACAGATTTCAAAAAATGGATATTCCCTTTCAATTGTTCGCTTAGCATATAGTCAGCACCCTTTCATATCAGCTATTTAACGCTTGTTCCTTTTTCAATTCCAAATAATGATTCTTGATCGTCGATACAATTTCGTCATCTTTCAACTTTGTAAAATGAGCGATGGCTGCTTCGATTCCATAATTATCGATATAATCTTGAAGCGTCACAGACTCCTCATCTTCACGGTTATCAAATAAAAGCGCGGCCGCTATCGCAGTGGTCAGGTTTTCGTTCGGCAAGTCCAATTCATGAAGAACTTGGGCTGGTTTGACTAACCGTTCCTCTGGTCCCAGCTTCCGAATCGGTGCCCTTCCTACACGTAAAAGATCATCGCTGATGTTTTCGTTTTTGAAGCGGTCGATTGTTTTTTCAATAAACACTTCCAGCCCTTGCTCGTCCATTTCATGGATATGGGTGAAGTAACGGGAAGACTCTTGAAGGGTTGCTCTTAAGAACTTCAGAAGCCTTTTATCCTGCAATGCCCGCTGAATGGTTGGATAGCCATACAAAAATCCCATATACGCGGTGGCAGCGTGCCCCATGTTCACCATGTATAACTTACGCTCAATATGGGGTTTCAGAGTGTCCAAGTAAACAGCATTTTTCACTGCCGGAAGCTCCTTATTCACCATCTCCGAACGGTTGATGATCCATTCGTAATAGGGTTCCACAAGGGCAGTCTCCCCTTCCGTCCGTTTTTCGGAGAGTGAAAGACGGTCAATCGCGGAGTTCGGAAAACCAACGGCAGATAGGATGTCATCCATTTGTTGTTCGGAAACTATTTGTCTCACTTCCTCTTTCAACTGAGAAGAAGCGTTAATCGTATTTTCATTAGCGATCACGTCGATGAGAGGTTTGCCCTGCTGCTTTCTTAACAGAAGTCCTCTGGATAAGGCCGGAGCCATTCTTGCAAGATTTTGTGCTCCTACGGATGTCGTGATGAGATCCGCTTCTACAATAGATTCGATGATTTCTTCTTGAGCACTTGTATGCAAGGCTCTCACTGGGGAAACCGTCTCTTGCGTGTGATTTTCATCCAGTAACTCGATCCCATACTGCTTTTTATCATTGAGGCTTTCAACCAGCTGTTGGTCTGCATCCACAAAGCAGATTTCATACCCCGTCTTATTCAGGAGATATCCGATTAAGCCTCGTCCGATATTCCCAGCTCCAAAATGCAGCGCTTTCATTTGTGGACCTCCTTAATCTCAGGTTCTCTTCTTTCGTCAAGTGCCAGTAAACCATAAAAATCAGTATAATAGGACAATGATAGAGCGTCTATAGAGAAAAAAAGAAAAATATCCTTTTTGTATAAATTTACATTTTTCCTCAACAACTTATTGATTGAGAATTCCTGATCCCCCCTTTGATCTTCCTTGCTATATCAAAGGGGCTTGGAATTTATATGAATCTATTATTCTAAGTTCGCATGGTATTCCCAAAGGGAGTTCAGCTCGATCTTTTCTTTTCTCACGATCATCAATGCGATAGTGTCGCCCAGAAGAAGAAGACTTTGTTCAAACAGGCTTTTCATCGGTTGATGAGATTGTACTTCTTCAGCAGTTTCTGGATTGGAGCTGATAGGAAGTCGTACGAAGGTATCTGCATATTGGCTCATAGAACTATTCGGATTCGTACCGATATGGGCGACGTTTGCGTTCAGTTCTTTCGCTTTTTTAGCGATGATGAGAGGAAAGGCTGTTTCGCCGCTTCCGGATCCAACGATTAAGAGGTCCTTCTCTGTCATGGCTGGTTCTGTGATCTGACCGACCACGAAAGTCTGGACACCGAGGTGCGCTAACCTTTTGGCGATGGATTGCAATGATAAAAGAACACGCCCTACACCTACGAAGAAAACTTTTTCTGCCTGATTGATCTGCTCGATCAAACGTTCAATCTCCTGGCTGTCGACGTTGTTTAAAGTGGATGTGATTTCATTGGTAATGACACCCGCTGCTTCCTTATAGTTAACCATTGATTCCAACCTCCTCCTGCAATCCTTCTTGTATCAGGGATTCCATCAATTTTTTGTTATCTTTCAAACCATTGCTTTTTTCAAATAAACTTGTGCTTCCGGCCACCAGGATGTCCGCCCCGGCTCTCACCAGTGTCGGAATCGTATTCAAGGATACGCGTCCGTCCACTTCAATCTTCGTATCCAAATCTTTGGAACGGATCAGCTTAGCCAGATCCTCTACTTTTTTCGTAGCATACGACACTTGCTTTTCCCCTTTATCTGTCGCAAATCCTGGGTTGATCAGCATTAAGAGAACCGTGTCTACTTGCGGTAACACATAATCCAGGACCGATAATGATGTCGCCGGGTTCAATGCGATCCCCACTTTGGTGTCATGCTTTTTGATCAAATTGATGTAACGGTCAAGGTGGAAGCTTGTCTCCACATGGAAAGTGATTTGTTCCACTCCGATTCGCAGCATTTCCTGTATAAAGAATTCATTGGTATTAGCCATAATGTGAACATCGAATTTCATATCTGTTATTTTTCTTAATTGTTCAATGGTATTGATTCCTAAAGGCATGCTTGGACTGAAGGTTCCATCGATGATGTCAATGTGTAACGTATCCAACCCTGCTTCTTCAATCTCTCTGACACTTTTTTCAAGATTGCAGAGATCCGCACACATGATAGACGGTGCAATCGTTATATTTCTTTGCATGTTTGTGCCTCCTTGTTTGTGTTTATGCGCCTTTGTCAAAATATTAAGGCATAAACAAAGAATTGTAAAGCGTTTTCTTGCATGTTTTTGCTTTTATTTGCATTTTAGTGCTTGTTTGAGTTTTATGGAAGCGGAAATCCATGATATACTGAAAAAAATAGAAGAAGGAGTCTTTCGTGTATGCTTAAACAAGAACGCCAGCAAACTATTATTGATATAGTAAATGAAGAGCACAAAGTCATTGCCAGCGACTTAAGCAGGCGGCTGTCTGTTTCAGAAGATACGATCAGAAGAGACTTGAAAGAGTTGGACAGCCAGGGAGTAATCAAAAGGGTCCATAGCGGGGCGCTAAGAAAAGGACCTCCCGTTCAGGATTTTTCAACGAGACAGGAAATTTTCAATGAAACGAAATCGAATCTCGCAAACAAAGCCTTACGGTATATAGAGGATGATATGGTGCTGTTGATCGATGGTGGAACAACGAATTTACAATTGGTCCACCAGCTCCCTTTATCTTTGAAAGGTACCGTGATTACAAACAGCCCGCCGATTGCGATGGCCCTTTCCAACCACAATGATATCGAGGTCATCATGATTGGAGGAACATTATTTAAACAGTCGATGGTTAATTTAGGAATCGACACCTATGAAGCTTTGAATTCAATGAGGGCAGATCTCTATATCATGGGGATCTACAACATTGATCTGGAAATCGGCATCAGCATTCCTCGTTCATCAGAAGCTCTCATCAAACGGAAAATGGCGTCTATCTCCACCGAGGTATTAAGTATGGTGACCAATGATAAGTTGGATACGGTTTCCAATCATATTGTCTGTCCAACTGACCACCTCACTTACTTAATTACAGAGAACGTTCATGCAGATATTAAACGCTTGTATGAAAAACAGGGCATAACCATTATTGATGATGAATGAACGTCAGCATTGAAGTCTAACTCCTGAGCTCCTTTCCTATCGTCACTATGAATAGACATCAAAAAAAGCCAGCCCGAGGGGCTGGCTTTTTCATATCCAAACTTACTGGCGAGACTCGATGAACAGGGTGAAAAGGGCTCATTTCACCCGCCTGTTCTTAATCCCTTATGATTCCGTGACTCGAACCAATCAACACTTCTTTTCCATGTTGATTGCGATAGACAGACTTCATCTCCACTTTCTTATGCCCATCGGCTTGAACAACCTTTTCCAAGTTCACTTCACAGGTAATCGTATCCCCAGTAAAAACAGGGCGGAGAAACTCGTTGACCATATCTCTTGCTATGTAGTGCAAATCCCCGCCGATCTTTGTACCGATCGTAGCCGTTAGTAATCCTTGAACCATCAGTCTCCCCTCGTCATCGGGTTCCATATGGTGTCTGCCCTGATCACCGGATATCCGGCCGAACTCCAAGACTTCCTCATTCGTAAACGTGCGTTTCCAAGTGTACACATCTCCCTCTTTCATCAAACTCATCCCCTTTACATGATTGAAAGAAGTCCATTTCACCATATGACCTTCATGATGAAATCTTCATCTCCTAATACTTTTTCAAAATGAGAACGCTTGCCGTCATCTGCAATAAGGTGATAGCCATTCGATGTATAAAGCCGTATGGCACTTTCCCATGAGTTGTGCGTCTCCAGCACAAGCCTCTCATACTTGCAGAAACGCGCAGAATCCTCAAGCTTCGCAAGCATTCTTTGCGCGATCCCCTTCCTTCTGTAAGAACTTTTCACAGACATACGCTCAATTCTCCCCATCCGGTGATCCTCTTTCGTAACGGCACCTGTCGCTACAAGCTCACTATCATCAAGAGCAACAAAGAATACATGGCCTTCTTTCGTATAGCTGCCCATCAGATCTTTCAAGTCAGGGTTCAGCGAATGATCGATAAATCCAAAACGTTCTAAAAATCCTGCTAATATAAGATCCCTGGCTTCGTCCTCCACCGCTTTATATAACGGCAGAATCTCCAAAGACCGGCTCACCTCTTTTTTCAAAAACCCTCGCTCCCCTCTCCGAGGGAAACTTCCACTTGAAAATTCTCTAATTCCGTCAGGTAGATTTGTAGACGCTTTTCGATTTGTTCTTTTGTTCCAAACCGGATGATCTGTTCCTTCATTAATGTTTCTTCCTGCAGCAGTTCAAGATGAGCATGGGCCATCGTCACAAGTTTCAAAAACACTTCAATATGCAGGTCCATTCGTTTTTGTTCTGAACCATGCGTATATCCTTCCACAAAGCCATCGGCATGAACTTTCAAAAGGTTGGCATAGAGATGATAATTTCCTTTTGCATATCGCCTTGTATCGTAGACGGTAGGGAAAAAGGTTCGATAGTTGAATACATGGTTAGCAGCAATAGAGGTTCCAGTGTAAAGAAGCGGGACAGGATCGATCATTTTCACGCCGCTACTTGTGAAGATCAAATTTTCTGGCGATGTATCCTGATTGGTGAGGATCCGCTTCTCCCGATCAATGGAGCGGTTGGGGATGAATTTCTTTCCGGCGGCCGCCACTTTTTCTTTATTGAAATCAAAGGCACTTGAAAGAAGGTTATGAAGTTCTTCTTCATATTCTCCTCTCTCTTCGACGATACACGCACTCAGATCCATGTCTAGTCCGCCTTTTAATTCCCCGTTTTTCGCCACTTCCAAATAACCGATCCCTTTATAGGGAGGATCGATTTCTTCAAGGGCTCGGAAGAAATCACCCATCTCTCTTCCGTATTGCTCCGACTGTTCTTGCGTCTGTCCTTCCAGCCCCAATGTTTCACCCATATAAGATTCAAGCGTGTAGGTAAGGTCTTCATCGATAAAATAACGGAAGTATTCTGGACACATGCCTTTCTGTGCCTGGTTCGCTGTCTTGTAAAACGCTTCTGTCGCTCCGTATTCCGCTGTTAACTGATCACGGTTGAAAACGACGGCTTCCTCGTAAGCGACCTTTTTAGGTATTCGGAGGACTAACTGGTCTCTCTCCACTAAGTAAGCATAGTGCCAGGATCCCTCGCCTAAACGTTTGATATCCGATTCTCCCGACAGCGTGTTCAATCCTTCGTTTTCCAACGCCCGGTTGACCTGTTCGAATTCTGTTACCGATTGTTTCGTCAAAAACTTCACGTAGTTTTCCTCTTTTCCTATCCGTTATTTTGTTTTCGTTTGATTCACCATGTATCCCAATGGTAAGTGAAGCAACTTCCCATATTTTAACATGATTTTCAGAACAATCAGAATAAAAAGAGGAATCGTACGAATAGACGCTGCCTAAGCGGATGAGTGTTTTTACTTTTTTGACTCATATCCTTATAAACGTTATACTAGAAAAACTCTTGAGGCTTCGGTACTCATTTGAAATAAGTGATCAGGAGTGAGCAAATGTTAAAATTTGATGTAGGGCAGTCCATCCAGGAAAGATGCACAAGCTGCTACCATAATGTTCTAAAAGTAATCAAAGTCGTTCCGAAAGAATTTGAAGATAAAACGGCTTATGTTGTTTGGACGCAGTGTCCGGAATGTGGAAACAATGATCATCAACTAACTCAACAAGACGCATAGAGGACATCCTTTCCGTCCCAGTCATTCATAAAGAGCTCTTAGAGCAAAAAGGACTTCCTTATTCAGGAAGTCCTTTTTACATATATTGGTCCAATCAACCCCACCATTCAGAAAGAAAGCGATGTCACCAAGTTATTTCCTAAGAATCTCGAAAAGTCTATTGTCCCTTATGAAGATTCTTGTTAGGATTATCTTTATTCCTTTAAAGCAAACCAATACATCATGAAAGGAACGAACCTATGAAACAGAAAAACTCATTCTCTACGTATGCCGTCATCGGGACGATGCTTTTCGGGCTCTTCTTCGGTGCGGGCAATTTAATCTTCCCTATTCAATTGGGCCAAATGGCGGGAACTTCCTTCTGGCCGGCATTGATCGGATTTCTCGTAACAGCCATCGCCCTTCCCTTAATGGGTATCCTTGCGATCGTTTTGTCCGGCAGCCAAGGTTTGAATGACCTGGCAGGCCGTATCCATCCCTTATTCGGAATTTCATTTGCCGTCATTCTTTATTTGACGATCGGGCCATTTTTCGCGATTCCAAGAACAGCGACGGTTCCTTTTGTGGTAGGATTTGAGCCATTCATCCAACCTGATCAAACTCAACTGTGGCTTGCCGTGTTCAGTTTCGTATTTTTCGCACTCGTCTATTATTTTTCACTGAACGCAGCCAAAGTTATGGATATCATCGGAAAGTACTTAACACCGACATTCTTACTGTTTTTATCCATTCTCATCACCACTGCCATCGCAAAACCTATGGGTGATTTCGGTGCTCCGACCGGAGATTATGCTTCCGTCCCTTTCATGACAGGATTTACGGAAGGCTATAATACGATGGACGCTCTCGGCGGGTTGGCACTCGGAATCCTGGTGATCACCGCGATTCGTCACATGGGCATCACCGACACGAAGGCGATTGCACAGACGACATGGAAATCAGGAATTTTCGCCATGGTACTCATGATGCTGATCTACGGACTGATTGCCTACATGGGAGCTTCCAGCGTATCTGTCGTTGGCAATCTTGAAAATGGCGGCCTTACTTTCGCAGCGGTGGCCGAGCATTACTTCGGTCCATATGGCGCGATTCTGCTCGCCATCATCATTGTACTGGCGTGTTTGAAGACAAGTATCGGACTGATTATCGCCTGCAGTGAATTTTTCCATACCGTCTATCCGAAAATCAGCTATAAAACATTCGTGCTGATCCTATCGCTGCTCTCGTTCATGATTGCAAACTTCGGCCTGACAAACATCATACAATATGCAATCCCTGTCCTGATGTTCTTATATCCGATGGCGATCGTCCTGATCCTGCTCGGACTCAGCTCCAAACTGTTTCAGCATAAACAAAGCGTCTATGCCGGCGCTATGATGTTGACTGTTTTCGTAAGTACCATCGATGGCTACAAGGCGCTCCTGGGAACGATTCCTGGTGTCGCTAATCCTTTGTTGGATTCAGTCAGCACTTTCTATCAATCGTATCTTCCACTTTACGGAATTGGACTCGGGTGGATGCTGCCCGCTCTGATCGGTGCCATCCTCGGATACTTGTTGAAAGAAGGAAAAACGTCGAAATCCACAGTCCGCACCCATGAGGCTGAACACCTGCCTCATTAAGAAGAAAAGACCAAGCCCTGCCGGCTTGGTCTTTTTTTACCTACTTTTTCTTACGACGGTACAAATCGAGGGATTTATAGCCTTCCGATAAGATATCGATCATTTGTTTTGTCCGCTTATCTCGTGTGGTTTGCTGTTTTGCGGAGAAAATATGACGCGCCCAATCCCTTTGATAACCTAGTGTCAAGTTCTTGAAAAACTCCTGGGCAATCGGATGATCCTTTAATAGATTTTCAACATCCTCCACCTAGTCTTCATAATTGGCCACACATTGACTGGCCGCAGCGGTTTTTGGTGCTTTTTTCTTCTCCCGCTTCATGCCGACAACTGTGAACACGTCATCCATACTGACCATACGGAAAAACTTGATATCATTGCCTCCCACGTACTTATCCTCGCCGATTTTCAATTCCAGAAACATGTCATCCCTATGTATGTACGTATCGTAACGGGTATTCCCTTTTTTCGGGTAGGCAAAGAAAACGTAGCCTTTCTCTGCTAAAACCTCCTTGCGATCGAGAAGTGTTTGCAAGTGTTCTTTCATCTCCTCAAGGTTTGTCACAAAAATAAAAATCGCATCATGATTTTCGGATAAGATTGACGATTGCTCATCAAATAAATCATAGTCTTCCGGCTGGTGAAGGACAACCATATTCTTATATTTCGTTAACTGTAACTTGTCTTTGATCGTTGGTATGATAGACTCCCCCCTCTCCAAATCAAACCTAAGGTATGATACTAAAATAATATAGCAGAATCGCTTTGGATCATCGCTATTTCTTCATATTCATAAATCGAAGTTCATTTCCATCAGGATCGGTGATACTTAACATACGGATGCCCTCTATCATTTCGTACGGCGGATTCACGTCAAGTTTTTCCTGCGGCAATGTCTCATAAAAACGATCGACATCCTCGACAAGAATATGAACCAAACCACCAGGCTGGCAATCTCCTTCATGCGCGGTTAAATAGAGGAGATCTTCTCCCCTTGAAATCTGCATAAATACAGGATAACCAGGCTCAAAACGGTGCTCCCAGTCCACTCGAAACCCAAGACCCTCCACATAAAAAGCCTGGCTCTTTTCTTCGTTTGAAATTTTCAATGTCGGAATGACCTTCTGCATCCGCCTTCCTCCTTCTAAACAATCCTCTTATCTTTCTATTATAAAGAATAGCTCCAGAAAAAATAGCTGGCGGCTGCCGTAACTCAAATCTTTTGTCATCCACACGATATCTTGAAATAATTGTAAAATGTTATGTGCCAACGTATACATTTTACATATTATGAAACGATTTGAAGGGTTGCATCGTATGATAGATGATGGAAAGTACGAGGGGTGAGGACATGTGGATTTGGCCGATCATCAGCTATTTGTTCGCTGGAATCAATGGCGCTTTCGTGGTGACGAATTATAAGCTTCAGGAAGATATTACAATGCTCGGAAGTGGCACAGGGGGAGCAAGAAACGCAGGGAGAATGGCGGGTAAACAGGCGTTCATCTGGACCGTGGTGATCGATGCACTGAAAACCATTCTTCCTCTGAGCCTTGCTCTCTACCTAAGCGTCTCCCCTGTCATCCTTGCGGCGATGATTGTGGCCACGGTTGCTGGTCATATTTGGTCGATTTGGCTGAAGGGCCGCGGAGGCAAGGGGGTTGTCGTCTATCTTGCCTGCACTCTTGTCCTCGAGTGGCCGGGACTTTTAATCTTTGGAGGGGTCGCATTACTCGCCAAATCCCTTTCCGTCTCTTTTTCAAAAGTGATGCTTGGGGCCATGATCATCCCTGTGGTCAGTGCTTTTTTCCGAGGGAATCCGGCTGTAAGCTTCGGACTTTTGATTGGATACGGATTGGTTGTCCTTTCCCATTTATACTCTGTCCATCCAGGCAGTAAGAAAGAGGAGGAACATCTATGAAACAACCATTCATCTATAAAGTGGCATCCACCGATGAAGAATACGAGCAGATCCATCAATTGAATTACGCCACCTTCGTCGAGGAGATTCCCCAACATGACCGAAATGAATCTCGTAGACTCACAGATAAATTCCATAATGAAAATACATATATCATTGCTAAAAAAGGAGAGGAAGTCATCGGCATGATTGCTGTCAGAGGCGATCGTCCCTTTTCTCTCGATCATAAACTGCCAGATATCGATGACTATTTGGAAGAGGGGTCTGTTCCCTGTGAAATCCGTTTACTATCGGTGAAAAAAGAATACCGGAAGCGGACGACTTTCTTCGGTATGATTGACCAGCTGGCCAGCTACTGCCTGAAACAAAAATTCGATGTCGCGCTCATTTCTGGTACAGAACGCGAGCTCATCTTATATCGGAAGCTGGGCTTTGAACCATTTGCTCATACTGTAGGGACGAAGGAAGCACTGTATCAGCCCATGAAGCTGACGAAGGAGAATTTCGTCAAGGCGACACAGGCCTATCACCGCATACTCGCACGTTACGAGCCGATTTCCTTTTTATCCGGACCTGTTCCGATGGATGAAGATGTGGCTCAGTCATTGAGCAGAGCGACTCAATCCCACCGTTCAGATGAATTTTTGGAGCTGATGACAAGTGTACAGTCTCTGTTGACTGAGAAAACGAACGCCCCTCATGCTTCCATCCTTGTCGGAACGGGGACGCTTGCCAATGATGTGGTGGCCCAGCAAATCAAGCAGCTTGACGGGGAAGGACTGATTTTATCCAATGGAGAGTTTGGAGAGCGGCTGATCGATCACGCCACAAGAGCAGACCTCCCTTTTCACACCATCCAAAAGAAATGGAACACGGCCATCTCCATGGAAGAAATCCGTTCCGTGTTGGATGAGCGCCCTAACATCCGCTGGATATGGACGGTCCATTGTGAAACCTCTACCGGCTATTTATACGACCTGAAAGCACTGAAAGAAGCAGCAGCCGATTATGGTGTTCACTTATGTCTTGATGCATGCAGCTCCCTCGGCGTCGATGAGGTGGACCTCCGTGATGTGTACCTGGCTTCAAGCGTGAGCGGGAAAGGTCTCGGCTCTTATCCTGGTCTTGCCATCGTCTTTCATCATCACAAACCGTTTCCGAATTCCACGATTCCAAGGTATTTGGACTTAGGCTTATACGCATCAAAGAAAAGTACACCCTTCACTCACTCATCAAACGCTCTTTTTGCAATGAAGAAAGCACTGGAGCTTGATGCATCAGCAAAGGTTGAGTGGATGCATCTGCTGCGGTCGGAATTGGAAAACCAAAGTTGGACGGTTATTGGCGACAAGACGTATTCGAATGGGATCGTCACCATCGCCCTTCCCTCTAAGCTTTCTTCCGTCACGTACGGAAATCGGTTGAAGAAGCAGGGCATTCTAGTCAATTATGAAAGCAGCTATTTGCAAGAGCAGAACTGGATGCAGATTGCCTTAATGGGAACGGTCTCTCATGTAAACATCACCCGGTTGCTTGATGCCATGAACCGCTTGAAGGAGACCGAACAGAAAAGAGTTTCTTCATGAAGGCGTACACAGGGCTGATCGCCTTTTACTGGGTCAAAATCGTGCTCCTTATGTACATCGGTTTTCAGCTGCAGCCGACCCATTGGCCCGGACACCTTGTGATGATCCTGACTATTATCGGTCCTGTCATGCTTCTTTTCAGTGTGCCGCTTTTTACACCGGACCGGTTCAGGAAATGGGTATTACCAGCACTCCTGTTTCTCGTGACGTTCTGGTTGTACGCCCACCTTCTGTACTATCGTTTTTATGAAGACTTTATGACCTTGACCATCCTCCTTCAAATCGGGAATGTCGGTGGTTTGAGCCGCAGTACGTGGGAGCTCTTTTCCCCGTGGGATCTGCTTTTATTTATTGATATTTTTGTGTTCGGCTGGTTGTTGTTCAGAAAAGAAACCTTTCAGACGCCTCCGAAAAAGGGGTACCTTGCAGTTGCAAGCTTTCTGACCATCACCATGCTTGCGGCCGGTCTTCTCTACAAGCCGTATGTGCTCACGGAGAATTACAACCGCACCCAATTTGTGCAGACGATGAGTTTGTTTACCTATCAATGGTTCGATGTCGGGCACTCCATCCGCTCCCCGTTGTTCAAATGGTTGTCCGACCCCAGCGATGCAGAGCCGATGCAGGCTTATATCAAAGAGCAGGAAAAGGAAACAACCGGATGGTTCGGGGAAGCCGACGGGATGAATGTCGTGTATATAGGGCTTGAGTCCGTACAAAATTTTGTCCTGGACTTGGAAGTTGATGGCGAGGAAGTCACCCCGTTCTTAAACGAAATCCAGGACGAGAGCTTTTATTTTTCTAACCTATATGAACAAACCGCCCAGGGAAAAAGTTCCGATGCCGAGTTCATGCTTGATACCGGCCTCTACCCGCTCGATGGCGGTTCCGTCTTCGTCCGCCGTCCCGACAATGCGTTTCACGGTCTGCCGGAGATTCTCGGAAACTACCAGTCTGCCGTCTTCCACGGCAATGAGCGATCGTTCTGGAACCGTACGGAAATGTATGACACGTTAGGCTACGACCGCTTTTTTTCAGAAAAGGATTATAAGGTCACCGAAGAAAACTCCGTCAACTATGGCCTAGAGGATCTCCATTTGTTCGAGCAGTCGGTACCCAAATTGAAGGAATTGGATACTCCCTACTTAGCTAAATTCATCACGTTGACGAACCACTTCCCTTTTTTGCTGCATGAAGAGGACCAGACGTTTGAAACGGACGTGACCTCAGAACCCGTTGTGAATCGTTATCTTTCAACCGTTCACTACTTGGATTCCTCTCTTGAAGCCTTTATGGAGAGATTAAAAGAACAAGGGATGTATGAAAATACGATGTTCGTCCTTTATGGGGACCATTACGGAATCTCCACAGAATATGAGGATGGTCTATTTGAACTGCTCGACCAGCCAGAGACGACCTTTTCTCACATCAAGAACCAGCGCGTCCCCGTTCTGATCCATATTCCGGGACTAAAAGGAGAAACGTTCAATAAAGTTGCCGGCCAAATCGATATCCGTGCGACAGTTCTACACCTCCTGGGAAAACGGAGCGCAAACTATATGAGCTTTAGCGAGAACTTGTTGACCGGTGAGCACGACGCCTTTGTCACCTTCCGAAACGGAAATTACATCTCTGAATCTACCATGTATATGAAAGGACAGTGCCTCGATACTGAAAAAGGGACTCCCTTATCCAATCAGGATTGTGAAGAAGGAAGAAGCAAAGCCAGAAGCGAACTGCAGCTCTCTGATCAAGTGATTAAAGGAGATTGGCTGCGGTATAAAGATTAAGGAGTCATGGGACCATGACTCCTTTTTTCTTGCGCGCGTTCCACCGCTCCTTGCGCGCGTTCCACCGCTTCTCGCGCGCGTTCCCTGCTTCTTGCGCGCGTTTCACCACTTCTTGCGCGCGTTCCCTGCTTCTTGCGCGCGTTCCACCGCTTCTCGCGCGCGTTCCCTGCTTCTTGCGCGCGTTCCTGCTTCTTGCGCCCGTTCCTCTGCTCCTTGCGCGCGTTCCACCGCTTCTTGCGCGCGTTCCCTGCTTCTTGCGCGCGTTCCCTGCTTCTCGCGCGCGGCTCACTCTTCTTCCGCGCGACTCACTCTTCCTCCGCGCGACTCACTTTCCCTGCTCGCGGCTCACTCTTCCTGCATGATATACATTTTCCCACCCCAGCCCATAGGTAAGCCTCTACACATCATCCACCGCCCTCATGAATAGGATAGGTACAAGGACAGATGTTTCACTTCGCAAAGGAGGAACCGTATGATCCAGGTATCCGGGAGGCCCTTTCAACCAGATGATTCGTGGAAAGCAGATACAACGGAAACGACGATCATAGAAGCCTTACAAAAAACTCCTAACCTCTACTCTTTTTCATCAGAAAAGGAACTCATGTTTGAAATCAAAAGCAGAAAGAACATCATTGTGAGCGCAAAAGAAATGAACAATGGAGAATCATCCTTTGCCACTTTTCGCACGGCACGCTGCAACCCTGAATATTGGCAGCTAACGACCGCTGGCGGATTTTTGTTGAGAAGGCAGGTTTCCCCTGCTGATGCCATCCGGGATATTTTCACAAACAGTGCTCAATATAAATTCGAGTGTGCGACCGCTTGTGTCATCAACTTTTATCACGGTCTCCTCAAAACGATGGGCGCCTCTTCCTTCAACACGCTCTTTCCAAACCTTTATTTATACAGCTGGCATACCGATGACGACCTCGGTCTGTATTCCTTTTTTGCCAACCATTATGTTCCTGGAGATGTTGTGTATTTCAACAATCCTGATGTGAATCCAAGTACTTCATGGTTCAGAGGCGTCAACGCAATTGCCATCGGAGACAATGAATTCTTCGGACATGGATTCAGTATACGGACTTCTGAAAAAATGATTGAAGGCCTGAATACAAAAAGAAAGCCCGACAGTCAGCAATCCGCTTACTTGTCAGGCTTGATCACCCGTCCTTCCTTCCAGTCATTATCCAGGTTCTCAGGCGGACGGACGATTCACAAAACAAGACCCTTCCTTGTCCACCACAACAAGACTTCCGTGTCCTACAGGCAGTATTTGTATGAGTTAAGTTATAAACCGAAGTATTGAGATTCACGTTGGCTTGAACAGCTCACGATTTTATACCTTTCCATGATGAACACTCCCCACGGGTAAAAATACTCACTCACAACGGGGAGTGTATCTTTTATGCCGAGGTTTATTTTTGAGGAAGCAGGGTATAAGTGAATCATTACTTATGACCCAGGAGACTATTTATGAATAAAGATAAAGAACTATTAGATCGAATTTCCATGAGAGAGAAAGATGCCTTTGATCAGCTGACTCAGAAGTACACCTTTTACCTGCACCGTTTAATCAGCAGGAGCATCCATAACCCCCGGGAAGCGGAAATCCTTCTGACTGAGATCTTCAAATCTATTTGGAAGAGTCCCCAACACTATTCGCGGGAGAAACATGTTTCTGTAGGCATAACCAAAGCTTGTCTACAAATGGTGGACAAAAAGGTCGGAAAGAGCCCGGTGGGTCAGAAGCCGTCTCCCATGCAATAGGATAGTCAAGGAGCCTTTAGTTCCTCATCCTTCCCGTTAAAGATCCTGTCCGTTAAAGATCCTGTCCGTTATGAATGGAATGGAAAACCCGCTTCTTCATTCCGGATGGCGGGCCTCCTTTTCCCCTCCTTTTACCTGCTTCTCCTTTCCCCTGTAACACTTTTATTTCCTCATTGCATGTTGGACAATGATTCAGATGTTTTTTAAACACTGTTCTTTCCTTTTCATCCAATTGATTCCTTAAATAGTGGACGATTTCTTGGCATAGCTCCTCATTCAATAGTATTCCTCCGTTCTTCCTTTAAATATTTCCGTAATTTCTCCAACGCGAGTCTTATCCTTCCTTTGACCGTTCCAAGGGGAATGCCTTGCTTCTCTGAGATCTCGTTCTGAGAGGCTCCCTCCATATAAGCGAGCTGAATCACCTCCCGTTGATCCGCAGGCAACCTTCTAACCGCTCGTCTCAAGTAATCATGATCCTCTTTGACTGTCAGACTTTCTTCCACATTCCATTCCCCCTCCTCTTCTGTGTCGTTTGAATTCCACTCCACTTCCGTCACGTTCCTTTTACGGACAAGGTCGATCGCAGCGTTTCGAGTGATTGTTAAAAGCCAGCTTGAAAATTTCCCACGTCCCGGATGATAAGCTCCTTTCCGGCTTCCTTTCCACAGCTTCATAAATACATCATGCATGACCTCTTCGGCGCCATGTTCATCATTCACAATTTGAAAGGCGAAGTAGTACAGAAGCTTTTCATAACGGGTGTAAAGGATCTCAAGGGCTTGTTTATCTTTAGAAAAGATTCTTTCATACAAGTCTAGATCTGTCTGTTTACTCATCTAAAGTTCTCCTTTGATGCCGTGTTACCTTTACAGCTTTTGAAACCTGTAGCCTGCACGGTTCACACAGCATACGATGAAAGAAGCCATTTAGATCATTTTTCTGCTACATAAAATGAAAAGAAATCCCGCCTTGTGATTTTTCAGCTGTCCTAAACTGAATGAGCGCTTATTTGGAGTCGATTTTGAAGAAATCATTTGGAAGAACACCTCTTTGGTACACCCGTGACATGCACCCATTTTTAAGGTTGACGGGCTCAACTTTCTGTTAGGCGAGTACAATATAGTGACAAAGAAACAAAAGGAAAGGGATGTTTTCACATGGAAAATGTTAATGCTCCGTACACGATGGGCGCTAACGTAAACGCACCGTATATGGGGGCAAATATGCCTCACATGCCGTCTGCGCCTATGTACCACTGCCGTCCACGTCGAAACAATTTTGTTTTGATTGTGGTATTGTTCATTCTTTTGATCATTGTCGGCTGCAGCATTAAGTGGTAAACCCTTGATGAATTGTCCATGTTTATCAAAACGCATGGACGGAAGCCTGACAAAAATAAAAACCTAAAAAAGGACGATGGCTCTTCATGAGCCATCGTCCTTTTCACATTCTCTTACTTCATATATTTATATTCCATCAAACTGTTCAAAATATAGATCTCCTGCAACAGTTCTTCCCCGACGTTCGTCTCCAGAACCTTCTTCCTCTCAAGCTCTTTATCTACCAATCGCTTCACAGATAATACATCCGTTCCATCCCGCAGCACTTCTTCCTTTGAGTTGAAGCGTTTATGGGCGACCAGCTGCATGCCGAAGGAATTATACAGCAGCGTATATCCGGCAATGCCTGTGGTCGATTGATAGGCTTTCGAGAAACCTCCATCAATCACGACCATCTTCCCGCCTGCTTTGATCGGATCTTCCCCTTCAATCTCTTTGACAGGCGTGTGGCCGTTGATGATATGGCCCTGGTCAGGATTGAGCTCGAATTCTGCAAGGATCTTCCGGCAGACATCTTCATCTTCCCTCAGATAATAGTAAGGATTTTTTCTCTCTTTGTGTGTCGTTTTATCAGCGATGAAGTAGCGCTCGAACGTCGTCATTTCCCTTTTTCCGAACAAGGATGAGTACTGCCCTGTCCATAAATACCAGACCATATCGGTCGCTAGGTCATCGGTTTCTTTTGGATTGGCGAACGAATGACGCAGGTAATGCTCAAATATATCGAGAAGCTCACGTCCGGCATAGGATTTGTCTTCAATCGTCATTTTTTCCATATTTCCTTCTTCATCGACCGGGATGCACCCGTGAATCAGCAGGTTGCCATTGTATTTCAAATACAGGCTTCCCTTTTTCACAAGGAACTTCATGTGTCTGGCAAGCTTTTCTGAATGCTGGATAGAAAACAACAGCTTCTCGATGACCTGTTCTTCTTCCTCCAGGAGACGGTTCGGGTCTTCGGGGTCAATGGTTGAGAAACAAGGATTTTCAAGCGGATACCTCTTGTCGTGGAGAGTGATTTCCTCCCGGTCATAGTCCACTTTTTCAAGCAGCAGGCGCTCAGACATGTGGAAATACGGGCGCCTTTTAATAATCGAACTCTCAAGCTTGAACTGGATCATCGCGATGGCCTGATGCATTTTCGTAATCTGTAGCTGCTCATGTTCCGATGGTTTATCATCGGTATGGATTTTAGGTCTGAACGCCGCATGATCGCCGTAATATTTCTCCGCGAGATTGAGGAGCGGCCTCAAGTTAATGCCGTACGCATCCTCAATGATTTCCAGATTGTTATAGCGGGCGCAGATGCGGAGGATGTTAGCCAGACACACTTTCGATCCGGCAAAAGCACCGATCCATAACACATCGTGGTTGCCCCACTGGATATCAACCGATGGGTAATGGATGAGTGTTTCCATGATTTTATCCGGCTCGGGTCCCCGGTCGTAAATATCGCCGACAACATGTAGGTGGTCTACTACTAATTTTTGTGTAGCGTAAGCAAGACCACTGATCAGCTTGTCCGCCTGACCGAGAGAAATGATCTGTTGAACGATTTTCTTATAGTACGATTCTTTATTTGTTACATCATCCGTCTTGTAGAGCAGTTCTTCTATGATATAAACGAATTGCGTCGGCAGGGCCTTACGCAGCTTGGAACGTGTGTACTTGGAAGAAGCATAGGAAATGAGTTTGATCATCCGGTCGATCGTGTGCGTGTACCACATTTCCAACTCTTCATTATTATCAAAACCGTTCTTGATCCGTTTGATTTTTTCTTCCGGGTAGAAAACGAGTGTCGCGAATTCGTCCAGTTCCTTCCCAGCCATCTCCTCTTCAAAAAGATCCCTGATTTTTTCTTTGACTCTCCCTGATCCATTTCTCAATACGTGCTGGAACGCCTGGTATTCCCCATGAAGATCACTGACGAAATGCTCCGTTCCTTTCGGCAGGTTAAGGATCGCTTTCAGATTGATAATTTCCGTGACGACTTTTTCTTCGCTGTCGTATTTTTGAGCAAGTAAGTCTAAGTATTTTGTATTCAAGGTATGTATCCCCTTTCAAAATTCACTACGAGATCCTATTTAAAGACGAACGCTCTGACAAGCCTTGTTATTCTTTTTAATTATTTCAAACGATTCTGTCTAAGACAATACTATTTGATAAAAAAGAGGGAGATCCCAATTAGGAAAGTCCCTCCATCTGTTAATTAAGCATTGGAATTCGCTTGAACCTCATTGTTCTTTGCAAATTCATCCTCTTCAGGGTTGACCCGTTTCCAAATGAGATTCTGGAAGACAATCCCCACGCAACCAATACCTATTAAACCAATACCAATGATTTTAAATGCCGTCGTTACACCAAACTGGTGAATGAGCAGGCCTCCCAGAAGCGGACCGATGATGAACAATAAACTCAAGGTAGAGTCCACGATGCCGGATACCCTCCCAATCGCTTCTTTAGGAGGCTCTTTTTGAATCAGATAATTGACGGCAGTAAAGGCGAGGCCATTGCCGATTCCACCCAGGAGCCCAAGACCGATGACTACAAATAGTATGGTAGAGGTGTTAAGAAAACCGAATCCCCCAGTCATGATACCGATAAGAAGGCTTCCTGTGCCGAAAAACCATCCGTATTTCTTAATTTCATCCAATCGATTCAAACCAAGGACAACGAGCAACGACCCAATCCCGATGGCTGAAATAACCCATCCGGTGAGCTCTGCTCTTTCAGGAAAGACCTCACTGAACAGGGTGACGAACTGCGCATCAATCATCTGAATCGTCAAAGTAGTGACGATTCCGTATAAGAGGCTGGCCGTCAGAATCCGACTGGTCAATACATAGCTCCAACCTTCCTTCCACGATGTCCAGAATCCAACGGTTCCACCTGGAAATTCTAGCTTTTCTTTTGCCTCCTCTTTATTGGGACGAATGAACAGAAGAATGACTCCTGAAAGAAGAAAAGAAGCACCATTGATCGCGATTGAAAAAGATGGTGAGGAAGCGGCAGTCAAGGAGCCACCAATTAACGGCCCTACCACTTTCACGAGTTGAAACAGGCTTCCGTTTATCGTTACCGCCTTCATGATGGCCTCTTCATCCACGATCCTTCTCAACAACCCCTGCTGGGCAGGTAAACTGATGGCCCCCGCCGTATTCCTTAGGAAAATCAAAGCAAGAGCGAGAAATGGAAAAGGAGTAAAAACGAGCACCAATGTCAGTATCCCTCTCATCCAATCGGAATAGACCAGGATTTTCAGCTTATCCCGACGATCGGCAAAAACACCAGCGAACTGTCCGAGCAATATGCTGGGAACGGCGTACATCACTGGGATCAAAGCAATCAGTAAAGGATCCGCCTGCCACGTGTATCGAAATAAAATCAATACCGCTACGAAGTCAAACCAATTTCCCAAATTAGAAAGTGCGTTCGCTGAAAAAAACGTAACAAAGTTCCTGTTTTTCCAAATGGAGTGTTTCTGTTTCATCTTTCATACCTCCCCGTCGTTCTTGCAAAAAGGATAACGGAGAAATATCAGAAGAATATCAGAGATTATTATTTTTTCTCAAATGAACATCCAATTGGTGTTCAATGCGCGTTTTCAAATCAGAAAATCTGTATTCATCTGCGAGTTCCTGCCACATCTCTTGGTATGTAAAAAGTAAACGGCTCTCCGGCCGGAATTCTTTGATGAAAAAGAGGATGACGTTCAAGCTGATCAGTAAACCTGGGATATACTTCGCTTCCTTGAACAGCTTGAATCCTTTTTGAAAAAAACGATCTGCTTCGGTTTCTTCCTGATTCCAAAAGCATTGGAGTCCTGTTAAAATGACAAACGTTGCTTGTTCCCGAGAGTAAGGATACTTTTCCAGCATCTCCCTCACTTCCTTCATCTTTTCCTCTATGGACGATTTTTCGTTTTTTAAAAATACTAAATAAAGTTCGGTTAATAGAATGAAAGGATACATATTCTGCAGCCCTCGATGTTCGATCTCATCCTTTGAAGCGCTGAGCTGGTGTTCTGCTTCTTGAATCCTTTTTGTAAAGATCAAGAGACTCAACCGGTTCAACAATCGTATTTCTGTCCTGTGGAATTCGGGGAGTTTCTCTTCCTCTAATGCCCTTGTGAAATAATCCAGACTTTTCTCTTGATCGGGTTGAATGTACGAATAGATATGCAATAAATAATAACAGCGATCCCAAAACGCACGTTCATTCCTCAGAAACCACTGAAAATCCCCCTTCATGAAGTGGAGGTAACACTGATTTTCAACATCGAGTTCAAAACCGAAGATATCCTGGTTCTCCTCCAGCACCTTCAATGCTTTTCCCTGCCCATAAAGATGGTACTTATGAAAAAGCACTTTCGCACTGGAAGCAACTTCCTGGTCCTGCGTGAGTGGGCTTTTGTGAACTTCCTCATCCACTTTTAGCAGGTATCCTTTTCCCCTTACTGTAGCAATGTTCAAGATAGAAGCGAGCGGTGTCAGCTTTTTCCGGAGCCGATAGATATGGTCATCCACGGTGCGGTCTGTCGGATTTTCCATCGACCACACCGCATCAAGAAGGTCCTCTCTTGAAAATACTTGAAACGGCCGCTCCCATAAATACTGCAGCAACTGATATTCTTTTGGGAGCAAAGATACTTCTTCTGAAGCATGTTTCACTTTCAGCTCATGATCGATCCATTGTAATTTTTCCATTTGTTCCACCTTCACTTTTTCGGCTCAGTCCTTGAAACACATTCCATTCCAATGAGCTCTGAGACTAGAAAGCACCATTTTCATTCGGTGAGTCCTCCGGCAGCGGCTGCCCGATGTCCCACAACTCCACGATTGTCCCTGCTTCAAAGCGCATGATATGGACTACGGCTACTCCTGTATCTTCCTGCTGTTGTTTAATATGAGAATGAACGACGACCATATCTTTTTCTTCGATCGCACGATGGACTTCAAGCGTCTTACGAGGATTTTTGGCGTCGTCCTCTTCCATTGCGCTCATCAGAGAATCTTTATCACCTTGGAAGTAAGGATTGTGATGGGAAAAATCAGAATTGACATACCTTTCATACGCTTCCCTTACCTCTCCACCTGCCACTTGCACCAAAAATGATACCGCTCGTTCTTTGTTGGAAAATGCCTTACTGTTCTGTTGAGCATTCATAGATACGCACCCTTTCATCAATAGGTCATCGATTAAGTTATGTACCTCTCAATTATTTCAAACGCTTTCAAAATACTCAAGATGTATGAAAAAAGCGCAACCTTTTTAGAGGTTACGCTTTCTGCATGATTTGTTTATGAGCTAAAAGGGGACGGGCACACCCATTTAGGAAAGGAGGTTCACAACCGTTCTTCCTCTTACTTTTCCTTGTAAAATATCAGCCAGGGTATCAGGAAGTTCTTTTAGTGAAACTTCCTTTTCAATTTCTCCTAAATCATCCGGCTTCAAATCCGTAGCCATCCGCGTCCATAGTTTCTCTCTCAATTCTTTCGGACAATAAACAGAATCGATGCCGAGCAGATTCACTCCTCTTAGGATGAATGGGAACACCGTTGTCGGCACTTCCACACCTGCAGTCAAGCCACTCACAGCAACGGCACCGCCATATTTCGTGTTGCTCAGAACAGAGGCCAGTGTTTTACCTCCCACGGGATCGACCACACCAGCCCACTTCTGCTTACCGATCGGGCGGATTTTCTCAGGGGTGACTTCTTCCCGGGAAATGATCTCTTGTGCGCCCAACGTTTTCAGATATTCATGCTCCGATTCTTTTCCTGTACTAGCCGTCACATGGTACCCGCGTTTGGCAAGCATGGAAACAGCCATACTTCCGACACCGCCGGTAGCTCCGGTCACAAGAATCGTTCCGTCTTCCGGCGTTATGCCGCTTTCTTCAAGACGGTGGACAGATAGCGCTGCTGTGAAGCCTGCTGTACCGAAAGCCATCGCTTCTTTCAACGTCATATTCTCCGGCAAAGGGACGACCCAATCGCCAGGGACACGTGCATATTCACTGTATCCACCATAGTGGGAAACGCCTAATTCATAGCTCGTCACGATCACTTCGTCACCTTCCTGATAACGGTCATCCTCGGACGAGACAACGGTCCCGGCAAGGTCGATCCCCGGAACGAAAGGATAGGACTGAACGATTTTGCCATTCGGAATACTTGCCAACCCATCTTTATAGTTGACGCTGGAATAGTGGACGTGAATCGTCACATCCCCTTCCGGCAGATCTTCCAAAGTCAACGATTCCACATTCACTGAAAAATCTTCCTCTGTTTTGTTCACGACAAGTGCATGGAATTCTTTTGTCATTCGAACATTTCCCCTTTCTGCTTCCTCATTTAACTAGATTATAAATCTATCATAGACCATTTTATACTGACCGGTCAATTTATTTTGACCGGTCAGTATAAAAGATTCGAATATCCTCTCCTTTTCTTGTATAATAAACAGAGCATCCAATGGAGGTTATATTAGAAAATGGCAAAAAAAGCAGAACAGAGACGCAAACAGATATTAAAAGCTGCCTTCCAAGCCGCAACCGAAAAAGGCTATGAATCCGTCACCCTGCAGGATATCGCCAATTATGCCGATGTCAGCAAAGGAGTCACGAACTACTACTTTAAAAATAAATCCGATGTTTTCACGCAATTGTTTGAATGGATCACAACCCGCATCTATGAAAAAGAAGCCGCATCCGTTGGTGAACAGGAAACGGCAATTGGGAAACTTGAAGCATACATCGACCGCGTGTTCATCAGTCCAGAAGAAAATAAAAATTTCTATCGTGTCTACCTGGACTTTTTATCCCAAGTGAAAAATAACGATTCGTATAAAGAGATCAATCAAAAATTCTACGAAAACTGCTGGTCCATCGGCCGAGAGATCATCCATCAAGGATTGGAAGAAGAAATCTTTGAAGTCGATGATGTGGAACAAACAGCGATCAGTATCCGCTGTATGATTGACGGAAGTTTGATTCAATGGCTGATGAGAGATGACGATCTACTGCATGACTATTACCGGACGACCTGTTATGAGTCCATTCTGAAAATCCTTCAATACAAAAAATAAAGCGACCGTTAGTCGGTCGCTTTTTATAATATTGCCCGCAAGGTATTATTTTCCTCTATATCTTTTGATTTACCTCTGTTCCGTAACGGACTCCTTTAAACTATTTTAGTTCTTCATCCGTTCCTTTTCTGTCGACAAACGTTTCATACAAATTCGCAGACCGGTTTTCCTCTAGACTGCTTTGATAAAAATCAATTTTTTTATTTAATAGATCCAGGTTTTTCTTGTAGATCTCTATCTGCTTTTTCACTTTATCTCTATGGTTGGTCAGGATATCAATCATTGCCACAGTACCTTCTTCTCCTGATTCCCACAATTTCGTATAGTTCTTCAGGTCTTCCATAGACATGCCTGTTTCTTTCATGTGCAGGATAAACTCTGCCCATAATTTATTATGTTCGGAATAATTACGGACATTGTTCTTGTCACGATCAGGTACAACTAACCCCTCTTTTTCGTAATATCTTAACGTATGTTCACTGACACCGATCAATTTTGAAAGTTCTCCAATACGATACCCCATGGTTTACACATCCTTATTGTCTTTTTCACTTACAGGACAACTTTATAAAAATGTTCCTGCAACCGTTCTTTTTGTTTTCTACCTATACATTACTACTTAGAGTTAACTTTAAGTCAAGGTTACGGCCGAATGTTCCTTTTACATTTTATCCCTTGCCTTAAAGTGTACACGAAGGTCTATACTTTTCCTTGAAAACTTGATTAAAAGAATTGGGAGGTTAAGAACATGGCAAATGAAGAGTTGCGGAACAGCACGATCTTTCCACTGGGACAGAAAGTCGAATCAGATAACTTCATCGGTGACGCTTACTTGCAGATGGTGTTTACAGATGAGAAGCCACTCAATACAGCTATAGGAAATGTAACCTTTGCTCCGAGAGCCCGTAATAGTTGGCACTCGCATACAGTGGGGCAAGTCTTATTGGTTACAGGCGGGCAAGGCTGGTACCAGGAAGAAGGAAAACCGGCCCAGTTCCTCGAAACCGGCGATGTGGTGAATATTCCTGCCCACGTAAAACACTGGCACGGGGCGACAAACGAAAGCTGGTTTGTCCACTTAGCCATGACACCAGGAGAAACCGAGTGGATGGAACCTGTCGATGACGAGTGGTACGACCATTTGTAAAAGCAAATAAAAAACGGAAAAAGTCAATCTTATCATGTAGAGGTTGGCTTTTTTCTCGTCAGCTGTAACCAGTTGCCTTAGAGTCCACTCCAAGGGGTAAAATGGGAGTAATGATCTTATTAATGAAAGAAGGAGGACTCCTATGGACATCAACGGATTTTTAGACCATTTGAATAAAGGCAGGACTGTAGAAGGTGGATCAGAGGTCCATCAAGTCATGCACCAAGTCTCACAGGAAGCATTGAAAGTAACTGCTGAGCTGAACGGGAAGTATCATCCTCCTGAAAAAGTTCGGGAGCTATTTTCCGAGTTGATTGGAAAACCCGTCGACAGCAGTTTCGCCATGTTCCCTCCCTTTTCCAGCGATTGTGGCAAAAACATCGAAGTGGGGAAGAATGTCTTCATCAATTCCGGCTGCCGCTTTCAAGACCAAGGAGGGATTATCATAGGAGATGGAGTGCTTGTGGGACATAATGTCGTATTGGCCACGCTGAATCATGACGTCCATCCTGAGAAGCGCAGCACGCTCCACCCCGCTCCTATTAAAATCGGAAATAATGTCTGGATCGGTGCAAATGTTACCGTGCTCCAGGATGTGACCATTGGTGATGGAGCCATCATCGCTGCAGGCTCCGTCGTTACGAAAGATGTTCCATCGAACGTTATGGTCGGAGGAGTCCCTGCGAAGGAACTGAAAAAAATTGATACTTCTCAGGAGTAAAAAATAGAAATCGGTCTCCTGAAGCGATGGGAAGCTATCTAACGAATTTATGAAAGCGTACAAGTGAAATAGTTTAGAAGACAGGTGCTGATGCGCCTGTCTTTTTTTAAAGAAACTGGCAGGATTATATTCAAATAAAAAGAGACCGATTTCTCGGCCTCTTTTTGCTGTTCCAAAATCGATGTTTTTTAGTGAAACTTTCAGATTTAGACTATTACAACTTCCCACCGAATACAGGCATGACACTCGCCTCACCGTAATCTTTGATGGTTTCGATATTTTTCAGGAAATCCATGTCCTCATCAGAAATGGTGAAATCTACATCTGCATTATTCTTCATATGTTCCGGATTTGCTGTTTTAGGAAGTGGAAGAAGTCCAAGCTGCAAGACATACCGAATGCTTAATTGAGGTACAGAAACTCCGTATTTTTCTGCAAGGTCTACCACTTTTTCATTTTTTAACAATTCTCCGTGAGCGATCGGTGAATAAGCTTCCACGAGAATGTCTTGCTCCTGCGTATATTGAATCAATTCGAACGGTGTATTGCTAATATGAGCGAGGATCTGATTGACCATCGGTTTGACGATACAAGCACTAAGAATGTTTTCAACATCTTCTTTTTGGAAGTTCGATAAACCGATCGCACGTATTTTCCCTGCTTGGTACGCTTCTTCAAGAGCTTTCCATGCTTCACGGTTTCCTTCAAAGTAACGATCTTCACCTCCGAAGTCCTTCCATGGTTGTGGACTGTGAATGATCATCATATCCACATAATCCAGTCCCATCGTCTCCAAGGATTGATCAATGGCTGAAACGGCTTCGTCATATGATTTGACTTCCGCAGCCAGTTTTGTCGTAATGAACAAGTCTTCCCTGTCCACACCACAAGTGCGAATGCCTTCTCCGACACCACTTTCATTCTGATACGCCTGAGCTGTATCAATATGACGATAACCGATTTCCACAGCATCCACCACAGCCTTTGCGACATCCTCATTGTCAATCATCCATGTTCCAAGACCTAATTTAGGAATCTCGATTCCATTTGATAACTTATACGTTTCCTTCAACATCATAAGAACATCTCCTTTTTTTAGTTCGTGTTGACCGGCACGCAACCTCTGTGCCAAAAAATCAAAGACATTCAAGTCAAATGTGATTGATTTACGTGAAGTATATTGCCTAGAGTTAACTCTAGGTCAAGAATAAACCCCTGAAATCATTTATGTTTATGATAAAGAATAAAACGCCCAATTCTTATGATCCCGCTCTTTAACGAGTGAGGTCAGGCTGGATAAATTCAAGGAAATCCTAAATAATCATCCCTGTCGTTTATCTACTTGGAAACCAGGACCTCTTTCAATCGTACCCATATGAAAAGAGTCCTTGGAAGTATAAATCTCCTCAAGGACTCTTTTCTATGAGACTGGCATCATCATTTGATAGTACTTATATAACGCCTGCGTCCCATCATTATCTCCACCTGCTTCACTCAGTTCCTCATACAACTGCTTCGCAAGTTTCAATCCAGGAACAGGAATCTGCATGTTCTCCGCAGAATCAATGGCGATCTTCATATCCTTAATAAAGTGCTTTACATAAAATCCCGGATCAAAATTACCGTCAATCATCCTCGGACCGAGATTGGATAACGACCAGCTTCCAGCAGCACCGAACTCAATGCTGCTCAACACTTTCTTCGGATCGAGACCGGCTTTTTCTGCATATGTAATAGCTTCACAGACACCTAGCATCCCGGATGCAATCGCGATTTGGTTGCTCATTTTCGTATGCTGCCCTGCTCCCGCTTCGCCTTGGAGGACGATATTTTCACCCATCGCTTGAAAGACGGGCAGGACTTCGTCAAAATACTCCTGATTCCCACCGACCATGATCGTGAGCTTCCCGTTTCTTGCGCCAACGTCCCCGCCGGATACAGGAGCATCATACGCATGAATACCAGCCTTTTCAGCTTTTTCAGCAATCTCCTGTGCCAAATCAGGAGAGGACGTAGTCATATCAATCACATACGAACCCGGCTTCGCATTCTCTATGATCCCATCTCCACCGAAATAAACTTCCTCCACATCGGAGGGGTATCCAACAATGGTAATGATGAAATCAGAGTGCTCAGACAGGCGAGCCACACTTTCCTTCCAGTTTGCTCCTTCTGCTACCAGGTCGTCCGCCTTTCCTTTCGTACGTGTAAACACATTCAGATCATATCCAGCCTTCATCAAGTTGCGTGCCATGCTTTTCCCCATCACACCTGCACCGATGAAACCAATGGTTTGTTTAGTCATCTGCCTCTTCCCTTCTTAAAACGAGTTGTCTCAAGTATAGCAACTTCAGCACTCTAAAGAGAAGGGAAATGCCAAACCCTGACACTAGATGGAAGAGTGTTTGTCCTTCTTATGCCGCCACAACATGAAGACGAACTGACTGATGAAAATACCAATAAAAATTCCTATAAACGATGGCCAGTCAACGATAAATTCATTGAGCATATACGTAACCATCACACCTAATAGTCCAGCAATGACCGAATAGAGGAGAAACTTCCACTTTTCCAAAATGATATCCCCCTTTTTAAACGCCCATAGTTGCCCCAGGCACCTTTGGACATCTATTACCTGAATCTTGCATACCCAAACTCTCCCAAATAAAAAAGCCGATTCCCCTTGGTTATATGGAGAACCGCCCTCTTATTTCGTTATCCTCTTCTTACATGAAATAGCCATTTGGAAAGTCGATGATCCTTCCCTGCTTTGTTAAGGAATGGTCAAGTCAGGAAGCCTCCAGGATCAACCTTCGCATAGATCTATCATTCATTTCGATATAAAAGGCTTCAGCAAGTGGCTCAGCCCTTTCAAGACACCCATGTTCGGGCGAGTCACAATCTTCCTTATCAATGGATTATGAAGAGACTTCGTCACTAAATCCAGCTGATGATTGCTCAATCTTTCAATCCCCCTGCGGAGGACAAGGGAATCTTCATAATCGTTGAAGAGCGGTTTACATAATTTTTCATAATCCCCATGACCGCAAATATCCTGCGCTGCGTAAATACCAGTCAGAATGGACCCTGTCTGACCAAAACCCAGGAAAGGAGTAATAGCTCCGAAACAGTTGCCGACAAAGAACGTGTTTCCGATTCTTGGATAGTGGCATTTTCCTACGATATAATCGTTGATCGTAAATTCGTGTTCCATGATTAGTTTCTGCTCGAGCGTCTGGGAGGCTTCCTTCACCATAGCTTCCCAGAACTCCCCTCTTTTATGCAGCCACTCGTCTTTATATTGCGGAAAGACAATAACAAGAGTCGCTTGAGTATTAGAGTGAGGGATCAAGTAGCCCATACCTTGGGGAGCATAATCGTTATTGAACCAGGTATGGACCTCATTCCGGACAAACTCACCTTTGACGATGGCACCCGCAAAAGCTGAAGGGAGAGCGATGTCAAAGGGCTGGATCTGCTGCGTATCCTTTGGATCACCGGTTGCTACGACTACATGGGTATATTCCTTGGAAATATTTTCATAACTCGCATGGCTGTCATAATGGATATGGCTATGCACCAGCTGTTGAGCCAGTTGTTTCTCGTAAGAGTCCTCATACCTGCCTCTCATATTCACAAAACCGATATTTCCTTCAACATAGGAAGATTCGTTCTCAGAATGAACAAAGATCTTCTGTACATTGCTGGCCGGCTTGAAGTGGATATCATAGGTTTCAGAAAAGAATTTCACCGAATCATTGATGGGTCCATGAAGAATAGGCGTCATTAATTCTGCAATATCGTAACCTAAACCTATTTCGTTTCGTTGCTCAAAAATATCAGCCGAATGGCCGTGTTTCTCCAATGCCACGGCACACGAAAGGCCGGCAAGTCCTGCTCCGATGATCGCTATTTTCACAACGCTCCCACCTTTTTTTCCTAGTGTTCCTAAAACCTGCTGATTTATGTATATCCTGTCTTTACAGGGCATGCGCCGATACATTCTTTCTCTATGCCACATAATACAACTATAGAGTCCTCCCTAATCCAAGATATAATAAGGCTGTTGTTAATCTTCTGTTCACTTTTACGATGTAACATAGAAATTGGTGGAGAAAGGATGAATGTGATGACCTCAATTTTAATCATCGATGACGATTCTCACATCGTAAATCTTGTAGGGGTGACTCTAAGGGAAGCTGGCTTCCATACATATAAAGCCGGAAATGGTTTAGAGGGCTTGGAACTGCTGGAAGAATCGGCGATTGATTTAGCTATTGTGGATGTGATGATGCCCAAAATGGATGGGTACACGCTTACCAGAAAAATAAGGGATACGTACGATATTCCGGTCATTTTACTCACAGCGAAAGGTGAACTCTATGATAAAGAGCAGGGCTACACGGCTGGAACGGACGATTATATCGTTAAACCTTTTGAACCAAAGGAATTAATTTTCCGGGTTCAGGCCGTCTTACGGAGATATGATAAACCGAGCAATTATGTCATTCAATTACAGGACGTGAAGATTGATCAACGAAACTATGAAGTACAGATCGGTAAACAGCACTTGCTTATGCCTTTGAAAGAATTTGAATTATTAGCCTTATTAGCCTCCCGCCCGAACCAGGTCTTCAATCGTGACGCCTTGATTGAGAATATATGGGGGCTGGATTTTGAAGGGGATGAGAGAACGTTAAACGTTCACATTAAGAGAATCCGTGAACGTCTCGGCAGACTCACCTCTACGATTCGAATTGTTACGGTCCGTGGTGTCGGATATAAATTAGAGGTGACTTTCTCATGAAGTCCTTGTATTCCAAATTTCTGGTGACCACGTTATTCATCATGTTACTCAGTTCGATTATCGGTTTTTTTATGGCCAATGCCTACTATCAAAATAACCTGAAACCGGAAAACGACTCAAAAAACATGAAAATTGCCAGCAGAATCGCTGAATACGCAGAAACACAGGAGAACCTTGATCAGTATCTCGAGCATACTGCTTCTATAGGATATCAACTTTTCGTAGTCGATCAGCAAGGAGAAAGACGTTCTTTTGGTGGATCTTTTGATGAAAAAAATCTATCATCAGCGACGATCGAGAATGTCCTTAGTGGGCAGGTTTATCATGGGATGAGAGATTTCCCCAAGAAAACTTTTGTGACCGGTTTTTTTGCGAATGAGCTGAAAAATTCTGTAGGTGTGCCATTGACTCACAACAGCACTACGTATGCTCTATTCCTGCGGCCGAACATCAAGCTTTTGTTCAATGAAATACACATTCTCATGGGGTGGATGGGTTTGGCTGTTTTCCTACTCAGTTTAGTCGCTGTACTCATTTGGGCGGCGATGATCATACGCCCTGTTCGGAAGTTATCTCATGCTACGAATAAAGTGGGAGAAGATGGATTTGACGTCCGTCTTGACATCCACAGGAAGGATGAAATTGGACGTCTGGCCCAAAATTTCAAGCATATGATTTCACGGCTGGGAGAGTTAGACAAGTTGAGAAGAACGTTCGTCTCCAACGTATCGCATGATATTCAGACGCCTTTATTGAATATCCAGGGATACAGCCGTTTATTAGAAAGCCACACGCTTTCTGAGGAAGATCGAAAAACGTACTTAAAAGTGATTCAGGAGGAAACAAAGAGGATGTCGACTTTATCCAAGCAGCTGTTAACCTTATCATCACTCGAACCAAACAGGCACCCGTTTTCTAAAAAACCCGTGGATGTCACCGGCCAATTGAGAAATCTCCTTCATAAGTACTTTTGGCTGATCGATGAAAACCAACTGTCATTGACCTACTCTCTTGATGAGGTGTGGGTGAAAGGAAATCCGGAACTCCTTCATGCTGTTTGGGAAAACCTGTTGACCAATGCGGTTAAATATAATAAACCGGGCGGGAATATTGACATCGTGGTGAATAAGTCAGGCGATCAAATCGAAGTCACTTTTACAGATACAGGGATAGGTTTAAGACCCGGAGAGAAAGAACAAATCTTTGACCGCTTTTACCGTGCAGATTCTGCCAGAACCAAACAAGGGACGGGCTTAGGATTATCCATCGTGAAGGAAGTGATCGACCTCCATGGAGGGAGCATTTCAGTAAATAGCCGCTTGGAAGAAGGAACGACATTTAAAATTCTTCTTCCCCATATGTAATGGATCATTAACCTTTTGTTCACTTACCTGATTTAAAGTAATCAGTGAAGAAAACAAAAGGTTTTTTTAGAAAGGGTGGAAGGATTCATGTATATGGCTTGGAAAGAAATGAAAAAGAATAAGGTGAAGTTTTTAATTGTAGGCTCCATCGTTTCCCTCATCAGTCTGTTGACGTTCATCATTTCCGGTTTGGCGGATGGACTATCACAGGACAACGTATCCTTGATAAAAAATATGCCGGAAGGAACGTTTTATATGAGCGGGGATTCTAATGATTCCTACACCCAGTCTCATATAGACGAGCAGAAACTGGAGGACTTTAAAACAGAAGATGAGCATTCCTTCGCTTTTTCACTGCAAATGGGGGCTCTGAAAACACAGTCCGACAATCAACAGAGTGTCGCTTTCCTGACCGCTACAGAAACGCCGCTCCTTAATACTGTGAAAAGTGGAGAAGTCATCCTCGACCGCTCATTAAAAGGCGAAGGCATAAAGATCGGTGACAGACTGTCCAGTCCACAGTCTGAGGAAACGTTTGAAGTCGTCGACTTTGTCGATAACCAGAAGTTCAATCATTCCCCTGTGGCATTGATCCATTCAAAGGATTTTAACCGCATGTTCAGAACAAAAGAATATCAGCTGATCTATAGTGAAGAGATAGCAGAAAACAAGGGAGGATTACAGGCCTTCTCCAAGAGTGAATTCTTGTCGACGATCCCCAGTTATCAAGCGGAGCAAATGACTTTGAATATGATTGTCTGGTTTCTCGTTGTGATCAGCGGGCTGTTATTTTCCATCTTCTTTTATATGATGAATGTCCAAAAAATAGCTATGTATGGCATACTCAAAGCTCTAGGCATTCGTACAGCTGATTTGTTCCAAATGATCTGGAGTCAAATGGCCCTGATCACCATGACTTCACTACTTGTTGCTGCTTTGATAAGTCAGGCTTTTCAAGTTTTCGCTCCTGATACCATGCCCTATCACTTATCAGTCTCAACCACTGTCCAACTATCCATTGTATTTTTCGTGGTGGGATTTTTAGGAGCAACTGTATCAGGATTACAGATTAAACAAATTGAACCTTTACAAGCCATTCAACAAGGGGAGGCCTGACATGAGTCGATTACAATTAGAGCAGGTAAGAAAGTCATTTATAAATGGAGAAACAGAAGAAGAGGTATTGAAAGGCGTGGATGTGACACTCGAAGAAGGAGAAGTCACTGCTTTAATAGGGGCTTCAGGTTCTGGAAAAAGTACACTCTTGACCATCGCTGCCGGTCTGCAACGACTTTCTGAAGGCCGGGTGTTATTTAATAATCAAAATCTAGCCGAATGGAAGGCAGAACAAGTGAGAAAGATTAGAGCTCAGCATTTCGGGTTCGTATTCCAAAGCTCCCACCTTGTCCCTTTCCTAACGGTTGAAGAACAACTTTCGATCATGATGGACATCGCTGACCGTCGTGGCATCAAACAGGAAAAACAAAAACAGATCAAGAAAATCCTGGATGAAGTAGGGATGTCCCACCGACGAACTGCCTACCCCTCTTCCCTTTCCGGTGGAGAAAAACAAAGAGTCGCAGTGGCACGTGCCATCATCCATGAACCTACCATCCTTTTCGCGGATGAACCGACGGCCAGCTTGGATTCAAACCGGTCAAGAGAAACGATGGCGTTGATTCAACAGGTCACTAAAACTCAGAATATGGCGACACTAATCGTGACTCATGATGAAGAAATGTTGGATTACACGGATCGTATTGTGAAAATGAGTGACGGGAAAATCGTTTCTTGAAAGGAAGAAGAGGTCGGAGTGCTTTACTCTGACCTCTTTTCTTACGCTTTATCTTATATCAAGAAGCCCACGGCTATTAAGCGTTCCTGTTTTTCGACTGCTTCCAATGCAAGTATTGATTGTATTTATGGATTCTCTTATTTACATAATGAATAAGCGGGCTGGATAAAAGTAAAATGAGGGCTGCATAAACATAAAAAGCTCCCTCAGAAACAATGGATAATCCTCCGAACATCACGTTGCCAATTAGATATACGAATAAAATCAAAACCGATGAAACCGTATACTTCACACGTAACGTATAACGACTGTTCACTAAGATCTTAAAATGAATGAAGAACGTGATGGAGCAGGAGACTACAGCAATCAACACGCTCATTGCATAACTAAACATCTGTGAAAATAAGGGCTGTCCGGTCACAAGAAGCAAGGATGCGCGGATCATCACACCGACACATACCGATAGAATCAGAGCTTCCAAAAAATATTTACGCAATTTCCTCACCTCATTCCTAAAAACGCTTTAAAAGACTTGACGTAACTCTTGGAAACTTCCACTTCTTTTTTTGACCCTGCAAACGTTAATAAAAGTCTTCGGTTGAACCATGGAATGACTTTCGTCACCGCATTGATTTGCACAATAAAAGACCGGCTCACTCTGACAAACTGGTCGCCGGGCAGGCGGTTTTCCAGTTGAAACAACCGCTCTTTCAGATGATAGGTTTCCTCAGAGGTATGACAGAGAACGACGGCATCCAGTGCTTCAAAATATAAAATATCTTCATGGGGTAGAATGTAATACGCATCATTCAACATCCCTGTCACCTTAGATGTCACAGATTTGCCCACATAATGATGTAGTAAATCCACCAGCCCATCAAGGTTGTCAGGATGAAAAACGATGCAGGGGAGCAATCCCTGGTGCAGCCCCTCTTGTACAAGATACACATCGGCACTGGCGTATAACTCAACCCCGAGCTCCTGAACTTTTGCAGCAACGTCCTCCCGGATCCTATCCTCACAAACTAATCCTATTTTCATGACTACTCCTTTATCAATGGCGTCTTTTTTTAACGATAAACACTAGAAGACCTATAAACACAACGAGAACCATTCCACCAAAATACTTTCCTGCAAACGCATAAAACGTGTGCGTTCCCTGGACAGGCATATGGCCACGCATCACCCAGTGCTCGGTAGTAAAATGATTCATTTTCGCCAATGTCTGCCCTGTATAATCGGTCATCATGGACATACCGTTAACCGTTTGGGTAACGGTATTCGCTCCATTTTCAATGCCGCGGAAATTCCCCACAATCGTATGATAGGGCGATATTTCTTCCCAGTCTGCCGAAGGGATGAATAAATGGTCGATGTCTTTTTCCCCCACCTGATTGACGACGGAAGGGAAGTCTTTATCCCAGCATATGATGCCCGTTAACCGACCATAAGGCGTATCAACAGCCTGGATCTCCTTCCCTTTCGTTACCGTCTGTTCAATAAAATTGCCGCCATATTTATAGTGTTCTAAGGCAATCTCTCCGTTCGGATCGATGACATACAAGACATTTTCATTCTTTTTGGCGTCCTCTGTAATCACATAAGGAACGGTAATGATGTACACCTCATGTTCTTCCGCCATACGCTGCAAACGACTTAAGTAGGAGGAGCGCTGAGATTCATCCATCACGGCGGTTCCTTCTGAATGGTGAATGATTTTCGCACCCGCTTCTGCTTCTTCCGTGGTCCGTTCCATTAAGGTTTCGATTTGCTTTTCTGTTTTCTCGGTAAAATCCTTATTTCGCAAATTAAAGATCTCCAGGACCTCTTCATTGTTACGATCCAACGTATGAATGCCTGAAACGAGAACCGTTTGATGATCCACTGATCCGTTGACTCTCAAACTCCCCCAGACTATGGTAAGTAAAAGAACCATGACTGTTGCCAGGGCGACTCCCTTTCTGTGTACTTTCGGCCGATCAAGCGTCAGCCAATACACGATGGCAGCAACCCACGTAAGGACGAATGTGAGCCCCGTCACCCCGATGATTGAGGCTACTTGCGCCATTGGCAGGAAATGGGCCTGCGAATACCCAAGGACGCCAAACGTACCAAACGGGTTCAAATACACATTCGTATAGTCTAAAAGGGTATAGGAGCTAGGGAAAATCAATGTGACCAGAAAGGATCGGGCCACCCGGTAACACAGTTTCTGCAAAACGAAGGGCAGCGCATATAAAGCCCCCGCCACCGCAGGGATAAAACCGAATAGAGGAATATCCAATTCCGGAAGCATACGGTTAAAACTCAACTGATTCCCCAGAGCCATGATGAGCGTAAGAAGAATCCACGCCCAACGGCCCCTCAAGTCCTTTACGGCAACCATGAAAACGAACGGAAACACCCAGGCAGCTATGGCAATCAGATATTTCCCGTTACTTAACATCATAAGTACTGTCCCTAATAATAATAAACTAAAAATGTACCTTTTCTTCAATTATATTCCCTCCTTTTCACTGATACTCTTATTCTAGGAGCTCAGCGCGGCAGAGGAATCTGTTTATGAATAGAAGGGACAAAAAGCACGGTCAAAGGTACAAATCGTAAAGTGAAAAGGGCAGACTCCTGCACGATTCGTAACTGCTTGGAAAATTCCTTTTATACACCCACGAAAAAAGGCATAAGCCTTCAACGAAGGCTTATGCCTGGACTCAACTAACTCTCAAGAGTCCTCTTCCTGACCTTTCAGTAAAGATAGAGGAGCAGATTTAATGTGCAGATCTCTTTGAGGGAAAGGAATTTCAATCCCGTTTTCATTCAGCTGCTCATAAATGGAGAAGTTCAGCTCACTTTTCATCCGGATCACTTCTTTCGGATCGGATATCCATAGAAACAGTTCAAAGTCCAATGACGAGTCACCGAACCCTTTAAAATTCACGAAAGGCGCTGGTGATTCAAGGACGAAGGCGTGCTCCTGCCTTGCCAATTCGGCAACCACAAGCAGGATCCTTTTCACCTTCTGCACATCACTTCCATAGGCCACCCCGATGGGAATCGTCAAACGAAGCCTCGGATCCGCAAACGAACGATTCACTACTTTTTCCTCTAAAAAATAAGAGTTCGGGATGATGATGTGTTCATTCTCCAGCGTACGGACGACTGTCGCACGCATGCTGATTTTTTCAACATCCCCGATGACATCGTCAATAAGCACCCTGTCTCCAACTTTTATCGGTCGTTCAAAAAGGAGAATCAAACCGGATATAAAGTTTGAGGCGATGTTCTGCATACCGAAACCGATCCCCACACCTAAGACGCCGGCAAAAACGGTAAGAGCACTGAGATCGATACCGACCGTAGTCAAACTGACCAATACAGCGACGACCATAATGACATAATGGACGATCCGCTCCATCGTGAACTGGATGCCCTTATCCAAATGATGACGCTCAAAGAAAAACGGCAGCAGATGTTCATTCAGAACCTTTGACAGCCTGTAGGCAAAAGTGATGATCAGCACGGCTATTATGATTAAAAACAGTGTAATCTCTACCTGACCGATGGTGAATAGCGGATACAGGAGCCAGGCAGAATCAGAGAAATAGAAAATCACGAATAAAAGCAGGCCATTGAACACCACCCAATTAATCAAAGAGAAGGCGGCTCGCTGAATACTTCCCTTATCCCGGAAGACCCGGTTGATCAAGAAGCTCAACCCCAAGCGGCTCAAGAATAAAAACAATAGGAAGCCCAGCACGATCAGTATATCTGACCAGGGCCAGTCATTTACCTGGAAGATTGACATAAGTATTCACTCCATAAAAGTCTATAATCCTGTTATTCCCTCTTAGAGTATATTAAACAAAAGAGAAAAAACTCCTCCCCTTCCACGCATCGGCGATAAAACTACACCAGCCTTATTTGCAAACGATCGTAAAAATTCAAATGATAGACACAGCAATTTTGAGTTTACTATTTTCTTCCTTTATAAGAAAAGTATATAATACTACACAGGCTATACCAACGATTGTCCCTCCCCTACTCTCGTACAGCAATGGTTCATGAGACAAGACGAGTGACCGGAGCGGGAACCGACCTCACGTACGAGGAATTTTTTCATACATAGGTGATACCCATGATTTTAAAAGAACTGATATCCAACGTAGCCCTATTAATTGCCTCCTTATTCGTTTATTCACAGTCCACACATGCCATTCCTTTGAGCCGTTCTTCTACGATGAAGACGAAAATCGTCTCAGGTATTCTTGCAGGTATTTTAGCGAATGTCCTTATGCAGTACAGCATGCACTTTGATACGACCATTGTGGATCTCAGGCACATCCCTGTCATTTTGGTGGCGTACTATGGCGGGCCCGTTCCTGCTCTTGCCTCCATGTTTCTCGTCATTATCGGCCGGTTCTTTATCGGCTTCAATACATCATCGATGCTTGCGCTGTTGCTCATCGTTTCGATTACACTTTTCACGTTGACTATAACTAAACTGAACATGTCCAAACGGAAGAAGATTTTCCTGACACTTACTTCATCAAACGTGATCTTCACCTTTATGATTGTTTACCTCTTAGAAAATCCAGGGACCTTGTCCTTCCTGATTCCGTCTTTTTGGATCATTTCGTACATGGCTGGTTTTATCTCTTTCTATGTGATCGAATTCGTCCGTAGAAGTCAGAACATGTTGAATAAATATAAAGCAGAAGCAGCGACAGACGGTTTGACTGGATTGAACAATGTGCGCAAGTTCGATGAATCTTTCAACAAGATCGCCGCGCAAGCCGTACATAATGAAGAAAAATTGTCGCTATTGTATATCGATATTGACCATTTCAAAAAGGTCAACGACACCTATGGCCATAAAGAAGGGGATCAGGTGTTAATCGAACTAAGCCGGATTCTGAAAAATACCGTACGCTCCTTCGATATTGTGAGTCGAAATGGTGGAGAAGAATTCACCGTCATTCTATTGGATTGTCCGACAGATCGTGCCATGGAAATCAGTGAAAGAATCAGAGAAAGAGTGGAAAGTCACCCCTTCCTGTTAACCACCGGACAGATGATTCACATTACCGTTTCCATCGGGCTCGCCTGCTACAATGAGACGACGATACAGCCGAAACTATTAATCAAAGAAGCGGATCACGCCCTTTATGACGCCAAGCAAACGGGCAGAAATAAAGTGTGCATCACCTCAGGACGGGAATGGGTGAGTCATCGAGCGTAACTATTTAAACAGTTGCGCTCTTTTTTGTCTTGTAAACCAGTGAAGAGGCGGGGGAATCTTCATACAGGACTCCATGGTTTGCGATCCACCAAATAAAATCCGGGCAGCCACATATATTTAGAACCATACACGCTCCTGCAATGAAAGGGTGGTAGATGTGGAAAGAAAAAAGCGTCCGAACATTCTTTTCTTGATGGTCGACCAGGAAAGGTATCCATCTGTGTACGAAACAAAGGAATTGAAAGAGTGGCGGAAAGAAAATTTAGTGACGCAGAACTTATTACGCAAAAATGGGATGGAGTTTTTGAGCCATTACGCCGGGAGTACGGCCTGTTCTCCCAGCCGGGCCACGCTCTACACCGGCCAGTACCCTTCCCTTCACGGTGTTACGCAGACCACCGGGGTAGCAAAAGGTCCGTTCGATCCGGATGTTTTCTGGCTCGACCCAAACACGGTACCGACCATCGGTGATTATTTCCGCGCCTCTGGTTATCAGACGTATTGGAAAGGAAAATGGCACGCCTCCGATGAGGACATCTTAGTACCCGGCACTAAAAGTGCCTTTCCAAGCTATGACCCGAACACAGGAGTGCCAAATGAGCAAAAGGAGAAAATTTACGGGGATGCAGACCGGTTGGACCGCTTTGGATTTTCCGGCTGGATCGGACCTGAACCCCACGGAACGAATCCACGTAATTCCGGCTCTTCGGCAGCTCTCGGAACCAGCGGACGGGATGAGGTTTATGCTACTGAAACCATCGAGCTGATCCGGGATCTCGAGAAACAGTCCAGTGAAAAAGATTCGCCCTGGTTCATCATGTGTTCCTTCGTCAATCCGCATGATATCGCACTGTATGGGGTTCTGACTGCTCTTTCACCAGCATTCCAATTCAATATCGACCCAACACTACCTCCAATCCCGCAGCCTCCTACTCATCAAGAGTCACTTTCAACGAAACCGGACGCTCAGGAGAGTTACCGGGTGACGTATCCCCAAGCCTTACAGCCGATCATCGATCAGCCCTTTTACCGGAAGCTCTACTACAGTCTGCAAAAGAAGGCGGATGAAGACATGCACAGAGTCTTCCGGGCTCTTCAGAAATCTTCCTTTTATGAAGATACCATTGTCATTTCCACATCGGACCATGGAGAGTTGCTTGGAGCCCACGGCGGCCTTCATCAAAAATGGTATAACATGTACGAAGAATCCATTCACGTCCCGCTTATTATCCATAGCCCGAAACTCTTTGCTCAAGAAGAGCAGACCAGCATGTTAACAAGCCATGTCGATCTCCTTCCTACGATGCTCGGCCTTGCAGGGATGGATGCAGGTCAACTCCGGGAGAAATTGAGCCGCTCCCACACCGAAGCCCAACCCCTGGTTGGAAGAGATTTGACTCCTCTAATCAAAGGAAAGTCACATTTTTTCAGAGCCAACGAACCCCTCTATTTTATGAGTGATGACGATATTACCAAAGGGTTAAATCAAACGACTGCAGCCGGGGTTCCTTACGAGTCCGTTGTGCAGCCCAATCATATTGAAGCCGTCATTACAAAGGTGAAGACCGGGCAGAATCACGAGGAAGAAACGTGGAAGTTCGCCCGCTATTACGACAACCCCCAATTCTGGAGTGACCCTGGGTGTAGTGATATATTGAAGAAGAATGGCAAAGCCATGGAGGTAGACGATAATATCCAATGCTCCTGTTGTGTGACCACAACGAAAACAGAACCTGTTCCGTCTCAATACGAACTCTATAACCTAACGACAGACCCGCTGGAGGAGAAGAATTATGCCGCCCCTCAGTACGCAACGCCAGAGTCAAGGATTGTTGAAGGATTACTATTGAATACGTTGGAGCAGCAATGCACCCAGAAAAGACTGGAGCCTTCAAGTGGTGAAGTGCCTGGCATGCCTACATGCAATTGCCAGGAAGATTAGCGAGATCATAAAAAGGATGAACGCTCCTAACATTCATCCTTTTTATCCCTGCAAGAAAAATGCGCCATGGTGTGTCTTGTTATATTCTCCCCATTAAAAAAAAGCAAACCCATGGCCAGTAGGTTTGCCCGCTTCAAGAAACAAAGTCTTATAAGACCATTCTCATCTCAATATCACGATCTTTCTGCTCAACTTTCTTAAACCCTACTTTTTCATAAACACGAATGGCTGCTTTGTTTTGTTCACCCACCTCTAACCGTACCTCATTCATGTCTTGGTCATAGTGATAAATGCCAAAGGCTATGCCCTGCTTCACGTAGGTTGCCCCTAACCCTTTTCCAATCCAATCAGGTCTCAAGGCTAACCCGATTTCCATGATGTTTCTGTTTACATTGAACTCAAACAATCCTACAACTTCCTCATCGACGAAGGCGGCATATCCCTCACATCCACCAGGCCCTTTTAACTGACCTGTTTGCTGAAATGACTCAAAATAAGGCTTCATTTCCACTTTTTCTACGAAGTTTTCATAATTCCATGAATCGATTTGTTTCACATCTTCCATCTTAATCGGCCTGAACTTGAATTCCATTGAACCGCTCCTTACCTACCATTTCCATGGTTACGCTCTCGATTTAATAAGGTCCTGCGCTGCTCTAATATCTTCTCCCTTGTCTTTTTGATAGGAACAGAAGGACAAGACTATATCCAAGACTGCCTCCAACAACAGTCAATATCAACTGTTCACTATCAAAACCGGAGTGGGTGAACATGTCGGTCAAGACTAAACCAAGAAGCACGCCAATGAACAGCAGAACTGCTTTCTTCCAATTCATGCTTTCAACACCTCCTCTTTGCTCTTCAGTGTTCCTTAAGACCAACCAAAATGGGGTCTTCCGGAAACGTTCAAATCTAGTGATCGTTCACTCTGAAAATGGATTCGATGCCTATGTATTGGCGGATTTTGTTTCTTTTATTTCCCCTTCCCATTATTTCAGACCCCTTCCTAGTACTCAAGGAGCATTTTAAAAGCGCAATCCTATGCAGGACTGCGCTTCATCTAGTCTCCATCCCTTGCCATCACTGGTTTCTTAAATGTATACACTGGCACATGTTCCAGCTACAGGTTCATAATAGCAGTGATTTTTATATCTGCCTGTAAACTGCTGTCCATACCATGTAGGAGGACACGTGGCATTTGGATTGAAATACCATAGGGCATATTTTGCCGGGTGCATTCTCCAATAATCCAGATTCTTCTTGGCTAACCTTTTTTCAGTGGATCGAGCCCGGTTATAAAAAAGATTTCCTTTCTGGACCGCTTCGAAAGAATAATTCCCTCCCTGGACTTGAAAGATGACATCCCGGATGTTTCTTACATCCGTAAAGTCCAGGCAGTCCGCGGCCGCCCGGTTTACAATGACATTGCCGACGTACAACATCCCCTGTTTTCCTTCACCCACGGCTTCCGCCCGCATCATCCGGGCCATCAGAGCAACATCTGAATCTGTATATTTCACTCTCACCATTTTTACTCACCCCAACATATTCTATGAAAAAAAGCTGGGTTCATGTCATGATTCATCAATGGATGAGCTCTGGACTGCCTCGCTGGTTAAAGAAGCCAAGTTTTAGTCAGGAAGCGAAAAAGGCCCCTACTTATAAAAACCGGAGAACCTTTTATTACTACCATTTAAGGTGTGGGAATCACTCCACCAGCTGCCTGAGCATCGTTGATATTAAGGTGTTCAAGTTCCAACGTGTGGCAGGGTGGTTCACATCTGTGATATTCCATCCAAAAAGAGAGCAAAAATCAAGCTGACCAAAGTAAATCCGGCTAGCGGAATGGCGAATGCGGCATTATTCTTCATCTCTAATCCTGATAAAATCACACCAAAACCACAGAGAACGACCCATACCGGAAGGAAAAGCATGTCTGCCACTCTTACGGGCAGCCAACCATAGAAGCCTTTTAACCATAAAACCCAATGGGTAAGCAGTAAACTGCCAATCACCAAAGAACTCTTAAACGGCAAAGGTCCTCTTCCTTGTTTTTTCACGATATGTAAGGGCCCAAGCACCATCAGGAATCCCACCACTATAAAAAATCCAAGTAGTATTACAGATATCCCCATCTCATCACACTTCCTCTCTTCCCAGAAATGAAACGCCTCTGTCATGCCCATGCCTTCTATGGCTCACAAATATAACTTTCCATAACGCTTCCGAACCCTTGGACGTCTCTCCTCACCACTGAAGCTGCGACTTTCTGCAGGGTGTTTCTTGACCCGTTTCAAAGTCGCTACAATAAGAAAACTTACAATAACTAATAACAGCCAAGAACTCACTTTCCCCAGATGAACGAGACTCCAGGCATCCGCCTGGTTCGGGTATTCCCATGCACTGAAATAAGTGGCGATATTTTCTGCGACCCATATAAAAAAGCCGATCAGCACAAAAGAAAGCGCAAGGGGCATCCGGTAACGCGTATCATTCACCTCGTAGCGGACCCATGCTTTCCAAAAAACAAGAAGGACAAGGCCTGACAGCCACCATCTGATATCGATCCAATAATGGTGGGTGAAAAAATTCAAATAGATCGCTGAAGCCAGCGGAACGACAAGCCACGCTGAAGGCCAGCGTACCAACTCAACCTTGAGCCTTCTCCACGCCTGACAAAGATAACTCGCCACACTTGCATACATGAAGCCGCTATATAATGGGACCCCGAAAACTTTCGAGTAGCCTTCTTCCGGGTAAGACCAGGAACCCATATGAACTTTGAACAGTTCGAGAGCAAGCCCAATCACGTGAAACAACGTAATCACTTTCAGTTCATCCCTTGTTTCAAGTCCGGAGCGTACCATCCACCATTGCATGAGAAGACAGATGATGAGCAGCCAGTCATACCTCGGCAGTAAAGGCATCGGAAGCCATTGTGTAATCGCCAAAGAAGCAAAGATAACGACAGGAAACAAGCAAGACAACGCTTGCTCCCAACCAAAGTGTAAGAGTTGTTTCACCGCTCTCATCTGACCCCTCCTAATCTTCGTCTTCCTGATATTCCAGAATGTCCCCCGGCTGACAGTCAAGCGCCTGACAGATCGCTTCCAAGGTTGAAAAACGCACCGCCTTCGCCTTGCCATTTTTCAAAATAGAGAGATTCGCCATCGTGATTCCGACCTTCTCCGAGAGCTCGGTCACGCTCATTTTCCTTTTTGCAAGCATCACATCAATATTGATAATAATCGCCATATGGATCACCTCAGACCGTAAGATCATTTTCAGATTTAATAGTAATGGCTTCTTTCAGAAGTCTTTGCAGGACAGCAGCAAAGACGGCGATGACGGCAGAAGCTAGGATGATGACCATCGCAATGACAATCAGACCAGGAGCGTCATCGAGTTCAGCGACCGTATAGATCACCGGCATGAGCACAACGTATAGAACGCTGATGGTGACAGCACAAAATTTGATGACCCTTAGTGCTTTGACCGATAAGTCTGAGAACGCCTTGTTGCTGTCAATATAATTCAGAAGCTTAAACGCTTGATACAGCGCAAAGTAAAAAGGGATGGCTGTCAAATACATATAAATGAAGACCACCGGTTCAATGATTGGAAAATCAGACAGCAGCACGCCCGCATATTCCGCAAATTCAGGAACAAAAAAGATACACAACGCAAGAACAGGCAGACCAATCAAAAAGACCGCCAGCTTCAAAAAGAGTGTAGATCCACGTTTCATAAAAAGCACCTCATCTCCTAATATCTTTTCTTATCATACAATTATATTTATTGTTTATCAATAAATATATATCTTTTATAGATATTTTATTATCGATTTGAAGGCACATAACCTTTGACTGTTTCCATAAAAAAACGCAGACCTCCTGTAACTCAGAGATCTGCGCTATTTATTTGTGAATACTGGGAGGGGCACCTCTTTGGAGCGGTTCACCTACCTTTGGGCCGGTTCGACACCTCTTTGGCGCGAATCACCACCTCTTTGGCGCGACTCACCTTCCCTTTGGCGCGACTCGCCTTCCCTTTGGCGCGACTCACCACCTCTTTGGCGCGACTCGCCTTCCCTTTGGCGCGACTCACCCTCCCTTTGGCGCGAATCACCTTCCCTTTGGCGCGACTCACCCTCCCTTTGGCGCGAATCACCCTCCCTTTGGTGCGACTCGCCACCCCTTTGGCGCGAATCACCACCCCTTTGGCGCGACTCGCCACCCCTTTGGCGCGATTCACCACCTGTCAGGATGCGCCGGTCATCTGTCCTCAAGAAGGATGGATCGATTCAATTCAGTCACCGACGAACAGCCGCTTAAAGCCATAGTGATATCCGTGTCTGCCAGTAAATTTCTCAACACCTCATGCACCCCTTGTTCACCGGCTACAGCAAGGCCATACATGCAAGGCCGTCCTACCAGGACAGCTTCTGCTCCGAGAGATAATGCTTTGATCACCTCAGCTCCCCGGCGGATTCCACCATCCATAAGCACAGGGAGCTCTTTTCCTACCGCTTCAACAATAGGCGGAAGAGCGTCCAACGAGCTCACAGCTCCATCCACCTGCCTTCCACCATGATTGGATACGATGATTCCATCCACGCCGTATTCCAATGCTTGCTTAGCATCATCCGGATGAAGAACGCCCTTCAGCAGGATGGGTAAATCGGTATGCTCTCTTAGGAAAAGCAGGTGCTCCCAAGTCAATCCCGGGTTTCCGAATGTTTTCGTCCAATGCATCACGGCCTGTGTGGGGTCCTCTTCAGGAGGTGATGCGAGTCGAGACCGAAAGACAGGGTCGGTAAAGTAGTTTCCGACACCCTCGCCAATCAAAAAGGGCAGGTACACATTTTTCAAGTCTTTTTCCCGCCAGGCCATCATGGGCGTGTCCAAGGTGACGACAATCGCATCATATCCTGCTGTTTCTGCCCGTCGCACAAAACTTGCTGTCACTTCTGGATCCTTATTCCAATACAATTGAAACCATTTAGGAGCGTCCCCCATCACTCCGGCTATTTCCTCCATCGTTTTTGTAGAGGCAGAACTTGCGATGTAAGGAATATTCAATGCTGCAGACGCCTTGGCTGAAGCTAATTCTCCCCCTTCATGAATAATCGACTGCACACCAATCGGCGCCTGCAGGAGGGGAGTCTCGTACTTTTTCCCGAATAATTCAATGCTTAAGTCACGATCCTCTACATTTTTAAGCATCCGAGGGACGATTTTCCACCGGGTAAAGCTGTGGTGATTATCTTTCATCGTCTCTTCACCACCTGCGCCTCCCGCTACATAATAGAAAGGGCCATCCTCCAGAACTTCTCTCGCTTTCGCTTCCCAATCTTCATAGGATACGGGAAGCCTGTCAGGATCAGGCTGAGTCATAGTCCGATAAACTTCAAATTGAACTTGATTTCCGTAATTGGACATTCTTTATCCTCCTTAGCGATCTCGTTTCAACTTGTGAATTTCCCTATTATTCCCTTTTATCCTAACATAAATTGTAAACGCTTTATAAAAGATGTTACACTCCCTTTTCATCCACTTCGTCGTACTTCATTCCTTTCCCTATAATAAGTTCATTTCTCTTGTAAACGCTGACATTGGTTTACAGTTCTGCTGATAAGGTAAAAGATAGATGTTTAAACTAATTCCTTCTACTAATAAGAAAGACCTAAAAAGGAGTGCATGTAGAATGAGTCAATCTATTCCTGAAATTCAACTGAACGATGGTCTCACCATTCCTGCCTTGGGATTTGGTACGTACCGCCTGAACGGAAACCGAGGTGCTTCAGCTATTCAAAGTGCCATAGACACAGGCTACCGCCTCATTGATACCGCTTATAACTATGAAAATGAAGCGACGGTAGGAGAAGGGATCCGCCGCAGTAGCATTCCGAGAAATGAATTAAGAATCACATCCAAACTTCCTGGTCGCTACCATGAATACGACAAAGCCGTAACGGCCATCCAGGAATCTCTGTTCCGTGCCCAGCTGGACTATTATGATCTTTACTTAATCCATTGGCCGAATCCAAAAGAAGATAGGTATGTAGAAGCATGGCAGGCATTGATTGACGCACAAAAATGGGGATTGATCCGCTCCATCGGTGTATGTAATTTTCTCCCTGAACACTTGGACCGTCTCGAACAGGAGACAGGCATCTTACCGAGCATGAATCAGGTTGAGCTCCATCCCTTTTTCAACCAGGAAGAACAAAGAGCCTATCACAAGGAAAAACAGATCCAAACACAGTCCTGGAGTCCGTTGGCGCGTGTTCAGAACATCCTCGACAATGAGACCATCCAATCCGTTGCTGAACGACATGAAAAAACGGTTTCCCAGATTATTCTGCGCTGGCATTATCAACTCGGTTCTGTCGCTATCCCTAAGTCCTCTTCTCCCAAACGACAGAAAGAAAATCGTTCTGTTTTCGACTTTTCGCTAAATGAAGAGGAAATGGACCGCATCAATCAATTGACTCGACCGGATGGCAGAATGAATGATCAGGATCCTGCCACTTACCAGGAATTTTAAATAAGCTCAATCGAAATACTCTCCACCCTTAAACATTAATAAAGAGAAGCAGCACTATACCCACGTGCTGCTTCTCTTTATTGTCCAACGAATCTCTTTCCCACTTCTTTCCTCATGGAGGACCAGACAGATAGAAATGGTCCCTCGTCGATTACATACAACCGCCGCCATTTGATGAATCATTTTTTATAAAGAAAGAATACTACCTCTGTACCAAAAATAAAGGAGTGTACGAATATGGGTATTTTAAGTGGAAATCAGCAACAGGAGCCGCTTCATTACGGAGAGGTCTTCAGCCTTTGGAGCTATTTGTCAGTGGCAAAAGGTGATTCTGCCAGCTATCAAACCTTGTATAATCACGCGGGTGACAAAGAATTGAAACGTCTTCTGGAGGAGCTTGTCCAGGGAATCAGACAGGAAACACAGGAAATTGAAGATATCCTGAAAGTGAACGGAGTCGTTCTTCCCCCTTCTCCACCTGAAAGATCTGTAGCGGACCTTGAAGACATTCCCGTAGGCGCACGCATGAATGATCCTGAGATCAGTGCAGCCATTTCGCTGAACATTGCTCAAGGTCTCGTCGCCTGCAGTCAGGCTATCGGTCAAAGCACGCGTGAAGATATTGCCATGTTGTTCGGTAAGTTCCATATGAACAAAGCTCAGGCCGGTGCCAAAGCACTTCGACTAAACAAAGAAAAAGGCTGGTTGGTTCTGCCTCCTCAGCATAAAAAGAACTGATTAACTTAAAGTCCTGCCAACATTACCACAAGGGCCTCCCTTGTGGTAAAACTTTAATTTTTTATGAAAAGAGGGATGGGTTTGAATGAGAAAGTAGACAAGATCTATTTCACCCTTTTAGCAAGTACCATTTTGTCCACCATACTAAGTATCGTAGTGATTACTCTTTCAGTAAAACATGATCAGAAAGTGAATGGAAAATAACTGGAACTACCCTTTGGTTACATACAACAAAGTAACCTCACATTCACAGCTGGAACGAATCTATAGGAAAGAAGGATGATCGATGAAAGCTGTTACCTACCAGGGAAAATATTCGGTAGCCGTCAAAGAAGTGGAAGCTCCAGGGATTCAAGATAAGGAAGATGTGATTGTCCGTATTACATCAACCGCCATTTGTGGTTCTGATCTACATTTATATCAGGGAAATTTCCCTCTGCCGATCGGCTATATCATTGGACATGAACCGATGGGAATCATTGAAGAAGTTGGTCCTGATGTTACAAAAGTAAAAAAAGGAGACCGTGTGGTTATCCCCTTCACCGTTGCCTGCGGGCATTGTCCTTATTGTGAAAGCAATCATGTCAGTCAATGCGACCAATCCAATCCTCATTATGATTCCGGCGGTCTTCTCGGATACTCAGAGAAATTCGGAAATTATCCAGGTGGTCAAGCAGAATACCTCCGTGTTCCTTTTGGAAACTTCACACCATTTAAGGTTCCTGAGGACTGTGAACTGGATGATCCATCGTTGTTATTTCTTTCAGACGTCCTTCCGACTGCATATTGGAGCGTTGAAAATGCAGGTGTTAAACCAGGAGATACAGTGATTGTCCTTGGTTGTGGTCCGATCGGTTTAATGGTTCAAAAATTCGCTTGGCAAAAGGGAGCAGAACGAGTCATCGCTGTCGATCACCTTTCCTACCGCCTCAACCATTCCAAAATCAACAACCGGACAGAAGTATTTAATTTCACAAAGCACAAAGACATGGGAGAAGTACTTAAAGAAACGACTAAAGGTGGAGCCGATGTTGTAATTGACTGTGTGGGCATGGACGGAAAGAAATCCCCACTGGAATTTATGGAGCAAAAACTTAAACTCCAGGGTGGAACACTCGGGGCGATCCAAATCGCCTCAAAAGCAGTGCGGAAATGTGGAACCGTGCAGCTTACAGGGGTCTATGGAGGAAATTACAATGCATTTCCACTTGGGGCATTTTTTTCGAGGAACATCCAAATTAAAATGGGACAGTCTCATGCACGCTCTTATATGAAGCCACTTTATGAACAAATTGTACGAAACGAAATTGATCCTAAGGTTATCCTGACACATGAACTGCCTTTAGAAAAAGCAGCAGAGGGTTATAAGAAATTTAACAATCGTGAAGATGACTGCATCAAGGTCATTTTAAAACCCTGATCCCTTAATAGGACAAAATACTAAGAATAAAGCAGAAATTTCAAGAGTCCAGGTTCTCTTGATACCAGAGGAATAATTTCAACACAATGACACACCTTATAACTTGAGGAGGTGCCATACATGACTCATGTAAAATTACTGGCCCTGAAATTTGTCATCACGTTAGGCATTCTGTTTATCATCTTAGGTTTAGGATTTGACGTCTCTTTCGGAAACGTCTTTCTCATATCTCTTGTTGTCAGTGCTCTTGGCTATTTAGGAGACGTGATGATTCTAAAGAAATCCAACAATACGATGGCTACGGCCGGGGATTTTGTGCTTAGCTTCGCTGTTATATACTTTATGACAGATGCACTCACCGTCGGAGACGATGTATTTGAAGCCACACTGATTTCGGCGATTTCCTTAGCGATCTTCGAATATTTCTTCCACCAGTCAGTGGCAAGAAGCCTCGATCAGGAAAAGGAAGAAAATCACGAAGTACGCTCCACTGGCCAACTGCAAACGGAGGCTTCGGAAGAACTTTTTCCGTATGAAGAAGAGGATAAAGAAAAATAGGAGCTTGACCAAGGGAAAACATACCGTGTTTTCCCTTGCTTCATTTCACCTGCATTTTCAAGGTCCCACTACTTCCATTATTCCACACGGACCATTACCTTCTTAAACTCTTCCATAAACTTTTGATAATGAAGATTGATGGCAATCTTCGTATCCCCTTTAGGACTGGAAGGGCGAACGTCAATATAGGAAAGCCCTCTTGTTTCAATTCCTTCAGCTACATTGGCATCATAATATATGTAATCGACTAAATCTGGATTTTTCACAAGCATCACTGTCAATAAATCATGGATGGGAGCTCCCTTTATGCTGGGAACTTTTTCTTTATAGAAGCGATAGTAGTATTTAAAGATCGGGCCGAGGATGAAACAATAGATATTGTTCTTAGATCGAGCGATTTCCTCTACAACATCCGGCGTAATAACAGCAGAACGCGTAACATTCAAGGGTGTGACTGTTAGATTTTCAGCAAATGTAAGGACATAGTTGGAAGAAGTCGGATCCCCGAAGAAATTAGCTTCCGCGAGAGCCGTGATATTTCCAGGAACGAAAAAAGCTCCTCCCATGACATAAAAAGACTGAACGAATTTTATTTGTTCAGGGAATAATATAAATACAGTGGCCAATGTCGTTGATCGTCCCGTACTTACAATAATCAGCTCATCCTTGTACCTTTCCATAAGCACTCGGATGGTATCAAAAGGGGAGACCTCATAGGTCATGTCTTCAGGGGGACGGATGGGTCCGATGCCTTCTTTCCCATGAATTTCGGGGTAAAAGAATACTTCTTCCTGCTGCACTGGATTCGATGCCCCAGGGATGATTGGGATATCATCTCTCCCCGCTAATTGCACCAAATAAGCCGCATTTTTCGTGGCTTGTTCTCTTGTTATGTTTCCATAACCGGTAACAATGCCGACGATATCAAGTTCAGGATCCAACATGGCGTACATAATCGCTAAAGAGTCATCGATCCCCGGGTCACAAAATAAAAGAATTTTCTTCGTCATAAACTTGTCCTCCTCTACCCTATATCTTATTCAAGAAGAAGGAACGCTTATGCCGCTTAGTAGGAGGAACCTGTACCTTCAACGTTCTCTTGATGATTTTCAATAAACAAATCCTTTATTCGGACATCTCTTCATCCCAACTGTCCTTTCTTAATTTATAGATATAGAGCACAGGGACCAGGAAACTTATAAAGATGATCCCTCCGATGAGAAGGCCATTCCATATCGTATGACCTTCTGAGAAAGAAACAAGCATTCCAACAATCACCGATAGGACCCCGACAATCGACAACGATACATATAAAGCTTTCAGAGGAGACTTGGGCGTCTTTTCATGATCCACACTTATACTCATCGATAAATAGGCATTGACGATGACAGAGATCATGAATACGAACCAGAGTGGGTTGTCCGTCATTCCATCCAATCCTTTTGTAAAAAGATCATAACCCAACAGGGCTAGAATCCCGAGGTTTTGGACGATGAATACAACGCGGATATTCTTCAGATTCTTCAACTGCAGACGTTCATCTTTAATCTTCTGCATAACACATTCTCCTTTTCCATTCATTAAAGTTTTGATTTATTCATAGAAAAATTTCGAGTTACCCATCCATTAACCATGTCTCATCCACTTCTTGCTGCTTTATGTAATTTTCATAATTAACCATAATTGTTATTACCTTCTCCCACACTGTAACATATAATTTACATTACGGAATACTTATTTTACAAAAAGTGGAACGATTCGTATATATCCATTTAAGAAGATAGGGATGAAGTTCCTGAAAAAATTTAAATAGAAGCTCTATCAATCTAAAATATAGGCATCAATTAAATTATGTTTGAACAAAAATTTTGACTTTACTATATAATTCATGAATGATGGACGTTACGGAGTATTTAAGGTAAATTCAAACGTTCAACTATTATATAAATATAGGAAAAGGATTTTCGTTGTAGGAAATAGAACTTAATATATAGAAGAAAGTGCGTTTCATCAATCAAGTACTGAGGGGGAGCAAAATGACGCCGTTAAACGAAGTATTCGATCAACTGTCCTTAGGTGTGATGGCGATTGATTTAGACTATCGGATTACTCATATCAACCAGCAAGGGACACGTCTTTTAGAAGTAGAGGAGAAGGATGTCCTCGGCCAAAGCGTCTACGACCTCTTTCCTGATGCTCCTGAAGAAGTCCGCCACGTGGAGCGGACATTGAGGACTTCTGAGGAGCTCACCTTTGATGCAATCCCCTATAAATGGGGAAAATATGATTTGTATTTATCGATCCGCACAAGGGTTTTACAGGAGAATGGCAAGGTTTATGGGGCGATGGTGGAATATAGTGATGTCACAGAGTACTATGATAAAGAACAGCGTATGTTGAAGTGGATGGAAGACATGTCTGTGAACGTCATTCCGCTGTCTAAAGGTCTTGTTCTTCTTCCATTACAGCCAATTATGGATCAAATCGAATTCCAATATATTCTGGACAGAGGCTTACATAATGTTACCCATATGGGTGCACACCAAGTGATTATTGATTGTTCAACAATCAGCACGGTGGACATTATTTTCTTTGATAAACTATCCAAACTGATTCAGTCTCTCTCTTTGATGGGAATACACACGACCATCTCAGGGATGAAACCAGAACTTGCAAGGACGTGGGTATCCTCTGACCTTCCAACAATCAAAGTCAAATTTTTCTCGAACTTACAAGTGGCTTTAAAAGAGTTATACAAACAATAAGATTTGAACGTTGTATGTAAAAGTGAATGTTCTTACAACCGGAGGTGATCGGCATGTTCTTTCGCATCTTCCACAAAACCAGCCGCCCAATGAAAATAGCCTTACTTTCAGGTTCCTTTTTATTGTTGATTGCTGGAATAATGGCCCTCCTCATTTAACACACCATAGACACAACCTTCCCCTTAAAGGGGTTTGATTTGTGTCGACTCCTTGGTTACCCTGTTGTCCAGGAGAGTATTTTCTCAGACCACTCAATATAAACATAAATTAAATGAATTTCACAAATAACGAGCCCATAGATTTCCTTTTCATTTGTCCGGCCTACTCATCCCCCATATCCCCTGCCTATTCATTCTCTATTTGTTTGGTCCCTTCTATTCCGTTTTTTTCATTATTAAATGAAACCCTAATCAAGTCCTGTTCGTATCATAAAATGAAAAACGCCACGGCTACTTGTGCAATCCAGGAGGGGTTTAAATCATTATGGATATCCTGCTCATTTTCACAGCTGTTGTCTTTTTGATTGTTGCATCAAGCGTGATTTATCACAGGTATCGGTTAACAAAAGAACAAGATTTTTTCGTTCCCATGGGGAAAATGGTTGAGGTTGATCATCATAAAATGCACGTGTATCAAGAAGGAAAAGGGCCAGAGACGCTTGTCTTCCTTTCAGGAAACGGCACTAGTTCTCCGGTATATGATTTTAAGTCCCTCTATACGTTGTTAAGTGACCATTACAGAATTGCTGTCGTAGAGAAACAGGGCTATGGGTTCAGTGCGATCACTGATAGCCCCCGTGATGTTCACACCATGATGACACAAACACGAATGGCCCTGGCGGAAGCAGGTATAAGGGCTCCTTATATTCTGGTCCCCCATTCGGCTTCAGGATTAGAAGCCATCTATTGGGCGAACAAATACCCAGGGGAAGTAAAGGCGATTATCGGTCTGGATATTGCGGTACCGGCGGCCTATGAAAATCTTAAAATCAATCTCCCACTGTTCCGCTTCGCATCATTCTTAGCAAAGGTTGGAGTGACCAGATGGGTCCCCCAGGCGTCCGAAAGTTCTGCGATGAAGCATGGGATATTGACAGAAGAGGATAAAGAAATAAACCGTGCGGTCTTTTACCACCGAACGGCCACAAAGAATATGCTGAATGAAGTAAAACAAATCCATTCTAATGCTGAAACGGTCGGGAACCTTCCTATTCCTGATGTTCCCATCTTATTGTTTGCCTCGAATGGAATGGGAACGAGCTGGGATCAGGAGACATGGTCTAAAACTCAACGGGCCTTTATACAGGATGCAAGACAAGGAAGAATGATTGAATTAGACGTTTCCCACTCTGTTCATAATATAGAGGCCCGTAAGATCGCAACCGAAACGAAAAAATTCTTGAAACAAGAAGCAGCGGGATAAGCTCTCCAAAGCAAATCCCCCCAGCCCGTATGCTGGGGGGATTCTGCTAAAACGTTTGCCTTGATGCGGATGATTGTAGGATGCCCTCTTCCTTTAACAACGCCTCAATCGCCAAACAAGCTTCCTTTAAAACCGCTTCTTTCCATTCCTCTTCTTGCGGATAGAACATGTTCATAAGTTCTTCCCAGACCCACTCCCTGCTTTCAGGGTGTTCCGTTCCTTCCCAGTAAAGCTGGTTCTCTAATATAATCGTCGTAAACTCCCGGAGCTCAGCTTCACGGCTGGTCCCGAATGTGCCAAATTCGAACAAGGCGGAGAATAGGGATGTAGAAGGATATTCAGAATCTCTTAACTCATAAAAATAATTGGTAGAATCCCCTTTCACGTCATCCGGGGAATACACTTGGATATTTTCCATCCCGTAAGTCGACTTCAATTCATCTTCCTTTTTCCCATGATTCTCAGTAATGACCATGGTCACTTCATTGGTCGGTCCAAGGGCTGTGTGCCAGTCCATGTGAATGACATGATTGAACCGCTCCAATAAATGCTTCTGCCAGGTTTTGATATAGGAACCAGAAGGCTCTTCTTCATATCCGCCAAAATAAACCCCGCGCTCGAACTGAAACTGTCCCATTCCTTTGGCCTGCTTGATGCCTTTATACCCCTCATTCATCATTCCTTTACTTAAAGCTTCATACAGTTCTGTCTTCTCTTTGGAAATCAGATCCAGCGGTTTCTTCGGGAGAAAGATGTGGCTTTCTTTCTCATAGTTCTCATTAAGATCATAGGGGATATCGGTTTCCTCTAAAAAGTAGTTCCGGTTCAAATCTACATTATTTTCCGTAACTCTACGAAAATGTCGCATTCCCCAAGGGTTAATGGCATGCACGAAACATACCCCTGTAGTGGATGGATCGATGGAACTGAGGTACTGGTCCACGAACAAGTGGAGAACAGCTGCCCCCGCGTATCCTTCGATTCCATGTTCCCCTGATGTCAGCATAGCCACTTTGTCGTTGGAAGAAGTCGCTTCCGCATAAATGACGTCGATCGTGTTGTCTTCATTTTCACCAATCGAATGCTGATGGAGTTTGGCTTCCGGCCAGACTTTCTGAACTTTGCTCAATAAACCCCTGAACGTTTCTCTGGATTCTTCATAATTATTTTTAAAATAGTTATGGATATCGATCATACTCACCATCCCTTTATAGTAATAGACGAGACTTATAAACCATTCATCACTTTCTCTAGTAAAGATACCTTTCATTCAAAATCTCGAAACCTATGTTTATAAAAAAGCCTGCCCCCTGCTTACATCCAGCAGGGGGCAGGCTTTTGAGTGACGTTCAATAGGCAAGCTTGAATTTGTGATGGTTCACACTCATAAAGGCGTCATAAAGCCGGCGGGCCAAATCTTTCCCATGTGCTTCAGGGACCGAAGCACTCCATACGGCGGGATGACTGTCGATGTGATGGATCTCCTCTAGAGGCATCCACTCTTTTTCATTCAACGAAGCGTTCTGCTTCCTTTTCATTTCTTCCTTACCGAAAATCAAATGAATGGCTGCTTTTTCAATCTCCGTTTGGATGGCTTGTATTCCCAGCTGATCTTTGGATTGATCAAGGTATGTGATCACCTGGTTAAGATCATCTTCCTTGATAACGAGGATAAATTCCTCAGGTCGTGAATGAACAGACGTGGTTCCGATGACATCCGTATCCTTCAACCACCTCCACAGTTTTTCCTTTTTCAACCGACTTCCCGAAAGACGCAGGTGACAGAGGTTGGTTTGATACGTAACCCCGGCGACAGAAGCGGGCGATGGATCATTGGATATCCAGGTCCCTGGCTTTTCACAGAAGCTGGAACGAACAACCAGCGGAACTTGATATGCTTTTGCATGAGCGACTGCCCGTGGATGAATCACCCCCGCTCCCATTTCAGCCATGGTGAGCAGGCTGTCGTAATCCATGGAGGAATATTTCTGTGCGTTCGGAATCACACGGGGGTCTGCCGCATACACCCCATCAACATCAGTGCAGATGTCACAACGATCCGCCTTCAACGCTGCAGCCAAGGCAGTAGCTGTCGTATCGGAACCACCTCGGCCCAGCGTGCAGACTTCCCCGTTCGCCGCTCTTCCTTGAAATCCAGCGACGATGACAATCTTACCTTCTTGCAGCTCTTTCTTAATCTTTCGGGTATCTATAGACGTAATTTCGGCATTCCCGTGGCGGTGTTCCACTTCAATCCCTGCCTGCTCGCCTGTGATGGCGATGGATGCCAGACCTTTTTCCTGAAGGGCGAGTGCCATCAGAGCGCATGACACTTGTTCTCCTGTAGCTAAAAGCAGATCCTTCTCTCTTCCGTTTGTACAGGAAGAAACTTCACGGGATAGTTGCACCAGTCGATTGGTTGTATCGCCCATCGCTGAGACAACCACGACCATCTGGTTGCCTTTTGCCTGTTCCCCAATGATTCGATCGGCAGCCTGTTTGATTTTCTCCGTTGTTTTTAATGAAGTTCCGCCGTATTTTTGTACTATGATTGCCATGATCCATCCCTCTTTTCGTCAGACCTTCTGTTCTTTAAAAGCAGCCAGTGCATTGGTTACGCAGCCGAATTCCGATGCATGTGGACGATCATCTCCATCCGCGTATCCATAATCGACCATGCGGTTGCGGTTGAGGCAAAGCTTCGTCATTTCGGGTTTGAAGAAATCGAAAAGCTCAAAGCGTTCCTTCAATTCCGGGAACCTGCGCTGGTAATCGCGGATTGATTCTGCCAGCAGCTGCCAAAAGTATTCTTCTGCCAACAGCTGATGCTTTTCTAAGATGTGGCTTAAATAACGAAGATGGCAGATGAATAGTCCAGTAAAAATAAACTGCGTCAATCCTTCCGGTGGTTCTGTACGCAGTACCGTTTTCATCTCTTCCGTTACGTGCTGAAGCTCAGGAAACGGCTGGTCGGTCACGTTCACGTCATCGACAAAATCCTTGACGGCAAGACGATGCGGCTTATGATCTTTCAGTACGAGAATCGTGTTCTGCCCGTGGGGTGAGAAGACCGTCCCATATTTATATAAGTAATGAAGCAAAGGATCCATGACCACTTGATAAAACTTCTTTATCCAATCCTCCGCATCCAGTCCAGAAGACTCAATTAACGATTGAATGAAAGGTTTCCCGTGATGATCTTCGTGAACCAGTGCTGCAAGTGTAATGGCCTGTTCACCGTCTTCCAGATACGTATAGATGCTTTCACGCCAAATTGACCCTAGCATTTCCAAGTATTGATACGGAGCATCTTTAACCGCACCATAATGTTTATGATCGACATTGATGCTGGCATTTTCTCCTGGCAGAATCACCCGGCACTCGTTCTTTAAGAAGTCGTCCTGTTCATAAAGTCCTTTGATCCATTCCGTGACTTTTGGTGCGATCACAGTCCGCTCGGAAGGCAGGCCGCGGTATACAAGAGTATTCAGGATGCTCATCGGAAGCTTGACATGATGTTTCTCTTTCGTACTCCTGTTCACAAACGTACGGATCGACTGTTGAGGAAGGTAAGCGTCGTCACCATCTCCCACAGCAATGATCTCCTTTTTCGCGATTTCTTCCGGGAAGTTTTGGATCAGCTGATTCTTCCACTGCCATTCATGGACAGGGAAAAAGTAAAAGTCTTCCGGAGCACGGTTTTGTTTCCTCACTTCGGAAAAGAATCGCTCTCTCTCTTGTCCACTCAACTCCTCATCCAGCAGCTTTTCATAGCTGAGGTTCTGAACCGAATGAAAGGTTGCTAGATTTTTATGTGCCGCAATCCAGTTAAGCTTCACTTCCTGCTGATGCTCAGGAGCAAAACGCAGGTAATCATCATAACCGAAACCGATTCTTCCTTTGTTATAGGTGATCCACGGATGACCCTTCATATATCCTTCCAACTCGGCATAGTCAAGATCAATCAGCTCATCAGATGAAACCTCTGTCTTTTCCATCAGATGAACATCCGCGATCAGCGTGGCGTTCATCTCTTTGATTAAATGACCAATTGTTTCTGCAGACATGCCGATGATTTCCTTTAAATCAACCAGCAATTCGATGGCATTGTCCGCTTCTTCTTCCAGTCCTCCTTCGACCTTTTTCAGATCGTCAGTAGAGACATCAAAACTGTCGAACAGTCGTTTTTCAGCTGCGAACCTGTACGATTTATCGGCGGTGACGGACAGTTCATAGGCCCTCGTTTTCCCCTCTGCACGTAAAACTTCCGGGTGGATCATATCTTCATACATATATTCTGCGAACATTTTCGCCATCAATTGTTGATTGGCTCTCTTCCAATTCTCTCTGTTCAATTGTTCATGAATGTCCGGTTGAAATAACACACGGATCCCCTCTTTTCTATGATTGATGTTGTGTGACCAAGGCTTTTTTCGTTCCAAACGTTTGGAAGACGTTGTTTTCCTGTATGGAATAAACGTTTCTTTGAGCAATTCTGTTGATGATCACCGCATTGCGGTGTGCACCAAGCCCAAGATCAGGTGCGCCGACGCCGTGGGAGTGAAGTTCGCCATTTTGAATGAAAATGTGTCCCTCCGCCGTAAGATTTGTAGCGAGGTCATAGCCTTTGTTCACGGTAAATCTGCCATGATCATCCCAAATGATGCGCTCCTTTAGGCCTGAGAAAAAGGCAGGCACACGTGGTTGATACCCTGTTCCTAAAATGACCACATCCGCTTCCATCTCCACAGCTTCATCTGTGACTTTCTGATAACCTTTTAAGCTTAGATGGTCTGCTTTCTGTTCGATGGTCGTCACTTCGGTCATCGCCTGAAGATGAATCGACGGATCAGCATTGCCGACCGTCCGTTCATACAGATGGTCATAAATGGCGGCGATCGTTTCTGAACTGATGCCTTTGTAGAGAAGGTCCTGCTTATGTAACAGCTCGTCTTTCTTCCATTGAGGCAGCTCATAGAAGAAATCGATGTAATCCGGAGAAAAATACTCAAGCCCAAGCTTCGAGTACTCCATCGGGAAGAATCCCTGCGACCTTGTGTACCATTGAAGCGAACCGCCTGTTTCCTCCTGGTGTTTCGCCACATCAAGGAAAACTTCAGCCGCGCTCTGGCCAGATCCAATCACTACGACAGACTTGGTTAAGTCACTCGATGCTTTTCTTTTCAAATATTCGGACGTATGGAAAACGGATGCTCCAAGTGCACCTTGAAGTGCCTCCGGTACCCGCGGCTCCGTGCCAATGCCCATCACGATGTTTTCAGCGGTGTACGTGTGCTCCTTTCCCGTAGAAGAGTCATGAGCGGTCACTTGATAAAGGGTCTTTCCTCCGAGATCAGCCGTAGTGACACGGATCACCTCGCTGCCGAACCGCAAACTGCCCAGTCGTTCACTGACCCAGCGGCAGTAATGATTGTATTCCTTTCTCGGGATATGGAACTTTTCCAGAAAATAAAAATTATACAAACGATTATGTTCCTGCAGGTAATTCAAAAAGCTGTGCTTATTCGTGACATCCGCCATACTGACAAGGTCAGCGAAAAAAGGCACTTGCAGCGTCGTTCCTTCCATCAATAGATGAGGATGCCACTGGAATTCTTCTTCCTTTTCAAGAAAGAGGGCCGAGACATCATCGACCGTATCCAGGAGGGCAGCCATTCCTAAGTTGAACGGTCCAAGTCCAATGCCGATCACATCAAAGATCTGCTTTTCTGTCTTCATCATTCCACCTCTTTTCAAATGCTTCTCGTTCACAAAACATCAGCTGCGCCTCTTTATCCGGAAGCCTTATGGGCGCGATCGGTGCGAACCCGCACCTTTCGAAAATATGGATCATTTTGTCGTTCCGGATATCCGGTTCTGCCACGACTTTCGTTGTCAATTTCTGCTGAAACTGGAAACGCACCATCGCTCTCAGAAGAGGCAGGGCAAAGCCTGAGCCGAGGTAAACTTTTTCCCCGATCAACAGATGGATGCCCTGATCGCTGGCCTTTGCAGAGTATGCGTTTTCCAAGACATCCCCTTGAACCCAGTAGGCCTCCCAATAGCTCATCACTTCCCCGTCGATCATCCCGAGGTAAAGCGTCTGGTGGGTGTCGAGCAGTGCTTTCCGGTAATGCTTTTCAAACCGGTCAAACGGCAGATTCAACTGCCAAAAAGGATGGACGTGGTCTTCATTCATCCACTTGTGAACTAGCGCAATATCGTCCATCCGAGCCTTCCGAAACGAAATCGTGCGCTTGATGGTCTCATCATACATTTCAAAATCAACGCTCATGAACGGCTCCCACCTTTACTGCAAGCGGATTCTCAACGGCTGTATAAACCGACTGCGCTTCCATCGGCCCGACCAGTTCATCCATATCATACAAACGTGTCAGCAGATTGGCCTTACATGGAAGCTTGCTTTCTTCCAAAAGCGTTTGAACAAACAAGGATGGATGATGGTTCATTAAACGTTTGCGAAGAAGATCCATCAATTTTTCTTCGTCGGCTAATCGACTGACACCGAACCCGTTGATCAGTCCGAATAAATGATTGAAAAAGAAATAATAGCGAAGCCGTTCATCCGCCACCTCATCCTCGCAGATTGTATCACTCTTGCTGTTTAACGAAGGGAGCAGTTCCATCAGGTGATCCGCTTTTGAGCGGCTGAAGTAATAGCCCTGGTTATCTCTGTAATAAAAAGCCGAAGGATAGCCATTTTCTAAACGGACAACGGAGTTTTGCTGGTGGGCTTCAAGGGCGATTCCATAGGTGTGATGAAGCCATAGAATAGGATCCAGACTGATCGACAAATACTGGTCAAACCACTCCAGACTGACTTCTTCCAGCGCGCGCCCTTCTTTTTCCGCAAGACTATGGATGATGGCAGAAAGTCTGGACGGCCCTCCGTAGGCATGATCCTGGACAAGCCCGGCGATAAGAGTCGCCTGCTCGTTGTCCTGATCAAAAGGATTTTCCCTCAAGGAAACTTCAAATCCTGATGTTTCTTTCGATAAAGGAATGTTGATCGCCGCGGGGTCTTTCATCATATGGAAATTCGGATGATGATGGCTCAATTGCTCTCCCAGTTCTGTATCGAGCAAACGGGACACTTCCACCCCCCGGGCCAGTTCCTTCGGCTGGTTCGCCCTCAGAGAATTCGTAATTTTCACCGGTACAGAAAACTTATACATGAACCGTGAAGCTTCACTGTACAACGTCCGGAATGAAGAAGTAGCCGTAAACCCGGCACCCGCTGGACCAAGATGTGTAACATCCCCGGAAGCCAGATACCTTTGAACTTCCGGATCTTTTAAAACCACCGGCACTTGCAGTGGGTGCATAGGAAGTAAAACGCGTCCTTTGTTCCATTCCTCCACCAGCGGTTCCGCGCCGTCCTTATCCTTGACATCTTCGAAGATGCAGGCGGAAGCGGTGCGTCCCAGACTGGAGTCTTCCTCAACAAGCTCGGGATTCACACTGAAATAGTGGAGCTGAAACCTCCCTTTATACTCAGGGGAATATTCCCGGTCCTCGACATCGGTCAGGCCTTGTTTGCTTTTCGGAGTCGGATGCAGTAAATGACCAAATAACAGCGACTGCTCTGCCTCGATATAAGTAAAATCCTCTTCCATCAGCTTGTGACGATCCTCGTACCTTGCCGCTACATAATCCTTCATTTTCTTGCAGCTGAGCAGCACACGCAGGACAAGTTCATCCTCTGACCATTCCTGTCCGTTGCCGATGAGCCATTCCTTCACAAGAAGGGTCGTCATCGTGACATAGTCAAGAGTGTTGGACTCTTCGCTTCCTTCCGATTGAAAGATCATAGGGAAGTCAAACAGGTGCCTCCCCGTTAACGACCAGTAGTTCACAGGTACATGGATGATCACATGCTGTCTGACCAAAGCGATGCGTAACATTTTAACGTCCCCAGAATTCTCCCATTCATAGTTGCCTGTTTCTCTTAAATAACAATTAAGAAAGCTTTGCATTGTCGCCTTCTCGGCAATTTCTTTTGCTTTATTCACTGAGGTGTCCCTCCTAAAATCTGTTTCGCTGTATATTCAATTTCATCGATTACGGATAGCACATCTTCTTCGGATGTACGTGGATTTAAAAGCGTGAACTTCAAGTATGTTTCTCCTTTGACCGATGTTTTCGCGATAACAGCTTCTCCTTTATTAAAAAGCGTCTGTTGGATATTTCGGTTTAAATCACTTACCGTCCGGTTTCCATCCGGCTGGTATTGAAACACGACCGTCGAAAGTTCAGGGAGCGGGTTTTCTACATGGAAATGATCACGATGCTCCAATTCCTCTGCAGCAAAGCGTGCCACTTCCATTGTCCTGTCCACCATCCTCCCTAATAAACGCGTACCCAGAACTTTCAAGGTCATAAGAACCTTCAGCGCATCAAACCTGCGCGTCGTCTGGATGCTTTTATTCACAAGATTCAATATGCCTTCTTCTTCATCTTCTACAGGGTTTAAATAATCGGCATGATGAGATAAAAGCCGCAGGTGCTTGCGGTCTTTGACGAGAAACATCCCACAACTGATCGGCTGATACAGCCATTTATGGAAATCAAGGGTCACCGAATCCGCCCGGTTTATTCCAGCCAGCTTATCTCCATGCTGCTCACTAAGCAGAAGCCCAGCACCGTAGGCGGCATCCACATGAAGCCAGAGACCCTTTTCTTCACAAAGACCAGCAAGACTTTCAAGCGGATCGATGCTCCCGTAGTCTGTCGTGCCGCACGTGCTGACAATCGCAAAAGGGAGAAGCCCTTCCAGCTCCAACCGCTCCACTATACTCCTGAGCTTCTCCGGATCCATCCGATGGTCCTCGAGGACGGGAACCGGAACGACCGCCTGTTCACCAAGACCTAGTTGTGCCACTGATTTTTTCACAGAGAAATGAGCTTCCGCAGAACAAAGGACTCTCATCTTTTTGAACGGCTCAGGAAGCCCATCCCTCTGGACAGCATGGTTCCATTTCGATAGACAAAAAGAATCGCGGGCGAGCAGCAATCCCATATAGTTGGACTGTGTCCCTCCACTTGTGAAGACCCCGTCTCCTCTTTCCGAAAAACCGATAAGCCCTGAAAAGTAATCGGTCAAACCTTCTTCGACATAAGTCGCTGCCGGGCTCTGATCCCATGAATCCATCGATTGGTTCAGCGCTCCGATGATCAGTTCAGCCAGCACTCCGGGTAAAACCGGGGGGCAGTGTAAATGCGCCATGCTCCTTTCGTGGGAGACGTGAAGACTGTTTTTTATCACCGGCCCTTCGATTTCCCGGAGCACTTCATGAAGCGACTGCGGTTCTTCTGGAAGATCAAGGACCATACGAAGCTCCTGCTGGATGTCATGAACGGTCTTTCCTTCAAATGGTCGCTCCATGTCCTGGAAAACTCCGGCCAGGGCATCGACGACGAGTTCGACATGGTTCCGAAAATGCTCTCCTGCCTCTTCTCCGTGTTGAAGGAAAAACGAATCGAATGCAGCTGCTGATTTATTCGTTGTCGTTATCATATTTTTCACCCCGTCACGGAGGCAGCTACGGCTTCGTTGAAGATGGATAATATGGTATCGACCTGCTCCTCGGTAATCACAAGGGGTGGTAAGAATCGAAGCACAGCCCCATGGCGGCCTCCACTTTCAAGAATCAATCCACGGTCAAAACAGGCTTTCTGGATACGGTTCGTCAACTCTGGATCCGCTGGATAACTGCCGGCCAGCCCTGGTTTCCCTGAAGGATCGACGATTTCCACTCCAAGCATCAAACCACGGCCGCGCACATCTCCAAGCTGCGGGTAATGCTTCTGCAGTTCTGTCAATGACCTGTAAATTTTCTCGCCCATGGCTTTTGCATGAGTAGAAAGCTGGTGCTCCTTAATATATTTTAGGGTGGCCGCTCCTGCCGCCATCGCCATTTGGTTGCCCCGGAAGGTTCCGATATGAGCACCAGGCTCCCATGCATCAAGGTCACGGTCATAAACGACCACCGATAACGGAAGACTGCCGCCTATGGCTTTCGAAAGGACGAAAGCATCCGGCACGATGCCGGCATGTTCGAAGGAGAAGAGTTCTCCCGTCCGGCCGATCCCTGTTTGGACTTCATCGATGATCAACGGGATTCCCCGCTCTTTGGTGATCCGGCGCATTTCCTGCAGCCACTCGATAGGGGCTGGAATGGAACCTCCCTCTCCTTGTACGGTTTCAAAGATCATCGCCGCCGGAGGTAGAATTCCGCTTTCTGGGTCGTCCAGCAATTGTTCAATGTAAGTGGCACTCAGCTCAGCTCCTTCTTTCCCCCCTTTTCCAAATGGACAGCGGTAATCATAAGGGTATGGAAGGAAGTGCGTATCCGGCATCAGACCCTGTACACGCTCTTTCGGCCCGAGGTTTCCACTGATAGCCATCGTGCCATGGGTCGCGCCATGATACCCTCCTTGGAAAGTAAGAATGCTTTGTCTACCTGTCGCGGTTTTGGCAAGTTTCAATGCCGCTTCAATTGCATCCCCTCCCGTCGGTCCACAAAACTGAACCTTCGCACGATCACGGAACCCTTCCGGAAGACTGGAAAACAGCTCATCCACAAACCTTTCTTTCACTTCTGTCGTTAAGTCGAGCGTATGTAATGGCAATTTATCGTGAAGCACTTGTTCCATCGCTTCAATGACGACCGGATGATTATGTCCTAAAGCCAATGTTCCCGCACCGGCCAGGCAGTCGATGTAACGGTTCCCCTCCATGTCTGTGATGTAGATCCCCTCTGCTTCCTGAATCGCTAACGGGAACCGTCGCGGGTAGGATCGTGCATTCGACTCTCGTTGATTTTGTTGATTCAATAATTCCTCGTTGGATTTCTTTATATCGACACTCATGTCATTCCACTCCTTTTTGTCTTGCTTCATCGCCTACCGTTATACTATTTGATAATGATTATCAATGTCAATACTAATTGAAAACCATTATCATTCTCAACTACGCTCTTAATTCTTGATATAAAGCGGTTTTCAGCGATAAAAGACGGAGATTATTTTTCTGATAATTAAGGAAATCGTCATGAATGAAAACAGGCGGTTTTAACTACACGCCCCTCCTTTTCTAGGATTTTCTTCCCCTGTGTAAAATTGGGCAAAAAAGACCACCTCCTGGAATGGAGGTGGAACCCGTTATCTATGGAGCCTTTCTTTTAAAGTCCTTGTTATACTCTCCAGCGCTTCTGCTGAACGGTCGACGACGCCCGCCATATTGATAAAACTGTGCACGAGATCATCAAAATGGTGATGAGTTACGGTGACACCTGATGCGTGGAGTTCCTCCGCATAAGCAAACGCCTCTTCTCTCAGAGGGTCGTACTCTGCTGTGACCATTATTGTTGGCGGTAACCCGGCCATTTTTTTGAGCCTAAGAGGGGAAACAAACACATCCCGCCCCTCTTCCTCCCGATTCAAATAATGCTGGAAGAACCACTTCATTTTTTCATTTGTCAAGTTGTACGTATAATTCGACCTGTAGGATTCCGTGTCAAAGTTATAATCCAATACAGGGGTAATCAGGAACTGATGGGAAATCTCAATGCCGGGTTTATCCATAAAATAGATCGCTGAAGCAGCTGCCAGGTTACCTCCTGAGCTTTCCCCTCCTACAGCCAGTCGATGAGAGTCTGTATTCCAATGACCGGCCTCATTGGAAACCCACGTGATCGCATCCAAAGCATCGTGAAAAGCCGCTGGATATTTATGTTCAGGTGCTAAACGGTAATCCACTGAAACGATAACGGTTTTCGCATGACACGAAAAATAACGACAGATGTTGTCTGAACTGTCGATATTTCCGAAAACCCAGCCACCCCCGTGAAAATAGACGAGCACAGGAAATGGTCCTTCCCCTTCAGGCGTATAGATTCTTACTGGAATTTCATTTCCTGCTCTTCCCATGAAGGAAGAATCATCCACGTTTACACCGTCGACAGGCAGCTCTTTAAAATATTCTCGAGCCACTTCGTAGTAATCTCTGGACTGTTTCGGAGTTAATTGATCAAGCGGAGGATGTCCAAGCTCGGCCATCCTGTTTCCAATGGTGTGAAGTAAACGCAATACTTGAGGATCTACTTTCATACCAACAGCTCACTTTTGGACGAAGCCATCCTGGTCAACATCTCGATTTCGACACCATTGTCTCGAAGTGAATGTTCAAACGCTTCTTTCGCTCCCACAATTAAGGATGCTTGTTTCCCTTGAAGATCAATGCGGCCCAGATTTTCTCCCCCAACTTCTTTCAAAATCGGAATTACGATCCGGTTCCGGCGGTCAGGTTCCCCGATGATCCTTTTAGCGGGATAACGATCAAATAAGAAATAGATCATCGCACGAACAAGCGACAAACCGTCCTCTTTATTCAACAAGTGACGAGGTCCAATTAACAGATGCATACCTAAATCACCACTTTGATCATGGTAATAGCCTTTAATTGGATCCTTTTCAATCGCATAAGCAATCAAATAACAAACAGGCTCTCCATTGTATGTACCTATGTAACCATCCTTATGGTCAGCTTCTACAGACTTACGCACCCATGAACGGAGCTCTTCCACTGGCAGATTCAGCTTCCAAAACGGGGAAATGTGCTTCTGATGCATCCAGTCATAAAGCAGCTCCACGTCTTTTTCTTCCAAGGTACGAAAACAGAAAATATCTTCCTTCGCTCCATCTTTCAATTTTAGTTCTGACCAATTTTTTGATTCGTTCATTCCTTACCCTCCCGAAATAATTGATAACGATTTTCATTATCATTAATTGATGATTATAAAGTAAGGTGAAATAAAGAGCAACAGATCTTAAGTCCCAGAGTTTTTCAGAAATCTTGAAAAAGAAGGGTTCCTCCCTTGCTTCCCTTGCATAGAAAGGATCATAGGCTTAAGTGCACCAAAGTGCGTTCCATTTACCTAAAAAGAAAAGGACTTCCTCAACGTGAGAAAGTCCCTCTCTTGTTAATCTTCACTGTTCTGTTCATATTCCGCGAGCGTTACAGCAATTTCATCTTCAATATCTTTTACAGAACCAAGATAATTGTTCAATACAATCGAAAAAATTAACTCTTCCCCATCAGCTGACGTTACATATCCAGATAGCGATGTTACTCCCGTCAAGGAGCCCGTTTTAGCCCGCACGTTATCTTCGGCAGCTGTATCATTCATGCGGTAACGAAGCGTACCGCCAACAAAACGTTCCCCATTACCTGCAACCGGGAGAGAGTTCCAATAAGCAGGAAACCATTCTTTATCTTTTACCTGGTACAAGAGGTTGGAAATTTCATTCGCTGGAACCATGTTTACATGAGACATCCCTGAACCGTCACGAAGGCGCATCGTATCCGCATCAACGCCGTTGCCAGTCAGGAAATCCTCCACGACCTCCAACCCTTTATCCCAACTTCCTTCATCATGGACCCGTTTCCCCATCTCTTTGAGCAATACTTCCGCGTGACCGTTGTTACTGATTTTCATAAACGGGATAAACAACTCTTTAAGAGGGATGGATTCCTTGGATATTACCACTTCTGCAGTCTCCGGCGTTTGACCGTCTACAAGCTTTTTGCCTTTCACTTTAATTCCCTCGTTTTCTAAAGCTTTGTGAAAGAGGTTTAGCGCGAGACCCGTTGGTTCGGAAACGGCAATCCATGACCTTGAACGGCTTCCATCCACTGGGATTTCTCCTTCTATGACAATTTGATTGGTCTCGTGTTTCCGCTCAATGGAAATGTCTTTCGATTGGTCAGAAGATACAGTCGTTGCACGATTTACGATTTCGACATAATCGTTCTCAGGCGTCACTTTAATCTCTGCGGGTTCCCCAATCTCATCCGACGGGTAAGCCGCTACAATGACCGTACCCGCATCATAGTCCTCATTTGGGGAAACCGTCAGTGCAGATATTTGAGCACCTGTATAGTTGGTTTCATCGTTCCAGGCAATATCTTCAGATAAACGAATATCATCATACCAGGTATCATCTGCGACAAGGTCTCCTTTCACTTCCCGGATCCCTTTCTCTTTTAATGACTGGGCCATAGCAACGAAGTCCTTTTCCATCAACGTCGGATCGCCTTTTCCTTTAATATATAAATCCCCATGAAGTTTTTTTCCTTTGACCTCTCCATTAACAAGAATGTCTGTTGTAAATGTATATTCCGGTCCAAGAACTTCCATCGCCGCCGCTCCTGTAAGCAACTTCATGTTCGATGCAGGCTTCAACCGAATGTCCCCATCATGATCGTAGATCACTTCCCCCGTCTCTGCTGAACGAATACTCACTCCAGCGAGAGCGCCATCAAGATCTTCGTCCATTAAAATCGTACGGATTTCATTACCAAGATCGTCGTTCTCTGCCTTAACCCCAACGTTCTCATACGCTTGAAAAGGGGTCAAAATCAAAAAAGAAGCCATCATCAGAAAAGCCATTTGTTTCCAACGAAACGGGTTCATCATTATGTATATTCCTCCTTGAAAATTATGGATAATTATAACCTTAACAAAAATGACAGAAAATTATAACGATTTGACAGGATATGAATAAAAACAGGGCCATAGTCGCAGTCTTTAGTACTTAAACCTTTTACACCGTCTTTTTATGACCCACCCACTCCTTCCTAAAAAAGAGGGAGTCTAAGAAAAAACTTGTTATGTGGGAGGTAGATCCTTGAACAGGGAAAACCCCTATGAATGGAATTAGGCAAATTCACCAATTTACGAGAAAAGATAGGCGAAGAGGCAGGAGTTGAATAGGATGAAGAGATATATTCAAGGGAGGCGAACGTTTATGTACCATGATAATCCTTATGCAACATATTTCCAACAGCGTCAACAAGGGGCTATGATCTGCTTTCCACAAGGGCAGGGACCGCAGATGCAAGGAGGCATGCAAGGAACGATTACAGGGGAAAACGGTGAAGAAATTAACGTCAACTGTTACCCCTTATATCCTCACGCCGGGGCGCAGAATGGAACAGGAAATCAAGGGAATGGAACTGGAGCCAGTAACGGAGAAAACGGGAGTGAGGGAAATGGTAGCGGTGAAACTGGCGGCATGCAGCAACTGCCTCAGATCCCTTCCCAGGGGCAGAGCGGAAGCGGAAATGGCAGCGGGATGATGCCTGGATTCCCTCTTCCCGGACAAAATGGAAATGGAATGATGCCGGGGTTCCCTATGCCGGGGCAAAACGGGAGTGGAGCAACCCCTGGATTCCCTATACCTGTGCAAAATAACGGTGGCATCGGAAGTGGGATGATATCCGGGTTCCCTCAAGGTGGTGGCAGCCAGGGCGGCATGACAGGCGGTGGAATGATGCCGGCACTTCCAGGTATGGGAGGTCAATCACGCGAATATCCAGCACCTTGGAGCTATCAAAATCCCCATCCTTACTACAGCTAAAAATTTGGTGCCTGCCCGTAAACGACTCCAATGAAAGGCAGGCACGCTACTTTCATGTGGAAGAGTACACCTCCACATGAATTGTAAGCCGTACTATGGAGAAGAAGAAATGAATCCTGTCCTAGAACATAACTGAATCGAAATTTGGATGCCTGAGATGATCATAACAAGAATGAGAAAAAGTCCGGCATTGACTTAAATCTGAATGATGAACTTTTATAATATTGTAAATTCTACATATTTTACTTAACGAACAAAGAATAAGAGAGTAAAATTCGAAGTAGAGTTGGGCTTAATGATGTAAATGATAGAAAGGAAGAGACGATAACGTGACTACCAAAAACATATACGACCGGTTGAATAATGAAAAAATTGTGGGTATGTACTATAAGGTATTAACGGAAATCTTTAACGGTACTTTATCAGATGTGATGTTCAATGAAGTAGACTTATTAGAAGCCATTGCTGCAAAAAGAGGGATATACCTCTCTTATTACAGGGTCAAAGAACATTCAAATCGGCCTTCCCAGGTACTCTTACTTATAAGATTCCATTAATACCAGGAGCTAAAAACGCATGACAAATCACTCCTTAGAGGTGTGAATGATATAGCTAGTAAGGGCTCAGAAAAGAACCTTCTCCTCTTCGCCTCTCGTTCCTCAATGATATACATCCTCATCCCCTACTTTCAAAACTACCGGGCTAACCATTCACCTTTCAATTAAGTTTCAACAATACTTCAGCACCCTCATTCGTCGTATAACACAATTAAATACGACAATGGTTCAAAAACACTCTGTATACATGTTAAAGTGAGCTTTTTCAACAAAAAGTACAAAATTCCCAAGTCTCTTGTTTCAGGTACATTTAAGCACCTATTTCCCCCCTCTATATCCCAAACACGAATTCAGAATATTATGTTACATTGAATTTGTGTTAAAAATACAGGAGGGATTCGATGAACTGGAAACACACAGTAGCTACATTTGTTTTAGGTACGAGCCTGGTGACTGGCGGCACCATGGCTCACGCAGAGGTTGGAAATAACGGAAACGGCAAAGCGGAAAACCCGGTTTTCATGAAAGAAAACCTGCAGGGAAAAAAGGTCAAGTCTGAAAAGGGAGTCAAAGAGTTCTTCAAATACAACAAGAAACTCTCTCAACTCAACCCAAGCAGTGACTTGGAATTGCTGAAAACTGAAACGGATGATCTTGGAATGACACACTATACATACCAACGATTGGTCGGTCAGGTACCCGTGGCGAATGCCAAAGTTGTCGTTCATACAGATCAGGATGGACAGGTGACGGCTGTAAACGGGGAACTTCATGAAGATGCTCCAAAGAAAATCAAACAGACAAAAGAGGTAAAGAAGAAAGAAGCACTGGATTTAGCCTGGGATCAAATTGATGTCTCCCGTGAAGAAGCGGACCATGTTCAGAAGAGTCTGAAGGGTGAAGACTTTCAAACGTTGACAGAGAACTCAAACCTTGTCGTTCATTATGAAGATGGCACGTACACACTGGCCTATCATGTGGAACTGCAGTTCTCCAAGCCCTACCCTGCCAACTGGCAGATCTATATCAACGCTGAAAATGGAGAGGTTTTGAAATCTATGAACCTTGTTCATGAAGCGACGGGGACAGGCACAGGTGTTTTAGGAGATTCGAAATCTTTGAATACTTATTTCTATAACAATACGTACTATCTTTTTGATACAACAAAACCGATGAACGGCGTCATTGAAACCTTTGATAACTATGGCGGCGAGTATTACAGCCTGCCTGGTTCTTATGTTACAGACTCCGGAAACACCTTTTACAGTGAACGACAAAAGGCTGCAGTTGATGCTCATTATTATGCAGGGGAAGTCTTTGATTATTACTATGATCAGTTCGGACGTGTGAGTTATGATGACCAGGGAGCAGACATCCGTTCAACTGTCCACTACGGCAGCAATTACAACAATGCGGCCTGGACTGGAAACCAGATGATTTACGGGGATGGCGATGGTTCTACTTTCACTTATCTTTCAGGAGCTGATGATATCGTCGCTCATGAATTGACACACGCTGTAACGGATACGACGGCCGAACTGATTTACGAAAACCAATCCGGTGCTTTGAATGAATCCTTCTCTGACGTGTTTGGGTACTTTGTAGATTCAGAGGATTGGTTGATGGGTGAAGATGTTTATACACCAGGACAACCGGGGGATGCCTTGCGCTCCATGTCCAATCCGAATGCTTACAATCAGCCGGATCATATGAATGAATACCAGAACCTGCCGAACACAGAGGCCGGTGACTGGGGCGGCGTGCATATCAACAGTGGGATCCCGAACAAAGCCGCTTATTATACGATCAACAGTTTAGGCATTGCACAATCCGAACAGATTTATTACCGTGCATTGACCGTCTATTTGACACCGAGCAGCACCTTTACAAATGCTAGAGAAGCATTGGAACAATCGGCTCTGGACCTCTATGGTACGTCTGCATCAGACGCAGTATCTCAAGCATGGGATAATGTAGGAGTCTATTAAAAAATTGTTACAGAGATACAATTTTACAAGAGTACTCACAGCAAAAGCGCGTCTAAGGATCTCCTTAGACGCGCTTTCTTTAACTAATGTTATCAGGTAAACGGTTAACAGTTGGCAATCATCTTCCTTATCACTCTCATCTGTCCTCTATGATTGATCTCATCCTCCAACACGTGAAACCAGATAAAATAGTTGTTCGAAAGATGGTGATCCCACATACGCTCTTCGTATAACCAGTCATCCGCCCGTTGGGACAGCTCATAAATAGTACGTTCTCTCACTTCTTCAAGTTTAGAAAGATAGTATTCAAGGGGGTGCCCCTGAATGTTTTCTCTTCCTTTTTCTCCAAGACTGTAAGCAGCCCCCATTCCTGCATTTCCTGTTCATTGGGCGCTCTTCCATCGAAAATCTCGATTTGGAACCCTTTCTCTACGGCTGCGATATGTAACAATAGTGCTCCTATAGTATTACCGTCATGACCTGGTAAAAAATCCAACTGATCCATAGTCAGTCCCTCTACTGCTTGCCGGGTAGTTTTTCTAGCATAGTCCATTTGAGAGACCAACAAACCTATTTGCGGGGAAAATCCCTTCAGCGGTTCTACTTTTACTTCCACCTCAATCACCTCTAAATCTTAAAACTAACAGCACTCGATTCTATGTTTTTGAATCATCCTTACATTTGGAATATTCCATTCCGAAGTAACGGGAAACGATCGGTTGATTACTAGCCGTAAGTGGTGGCAGGGGTACCTCACTGATGTCATCACTCATTTCCCAAGCAATACTACCACTTGTTTTTGAAGCTGCATATAATTAGACTGCTGGTTTAATTGGATGTACAGGCTTTTCAAAAAAGCTTTGGCGTTGTTTCGGAAGATTAAATACTGCTCCATAGTGGCTTTGTTTTTATGCTCGTGCCAATCTAAGGATAACTCTTTCAAGTGATCCTCCACGAGGTTGATCTCCAATCCACGGTTCAACATTTCCATGATCGGCGTCAGGATCCGCTCCTCTTCCCCATGAATATAGGCATGTTCATAAATGAAGATCTTCGACCATAAAGCGCGAAATAGCTCTGGATAAACGGCACTGTCCGTTTTTTCGTTTCTGACCAGTTCATCAACGGCATCGGCCACATGGGCCATGCTGTGAGCCCAACCTCTATCGTTGACATATCCCCGATAGTCTTCCTCTAACGAGAGGTAACGAAGAAACGCTTCTTTCACATCGACGATATTCGTTCTGCTCAAAAAATCATCTTCCTTATCACGGTACAAAAGAAGGGCCATCAGTAAAGAAGTGAAAGTTCTGGTGAACACAGTGTCTGTATCCTTTTCTCCAATCCCTTTGAAAAGCAGCTCCCGCAGACACAGATCCATCATTTCTTCCATTAGCTCCTCTTCCAGCTGATTCTTTTCTACAATCAACTGGGCGAAGGTGGAGAAAACCAAATCATCTCGAAGCGCAGCATCCAGCGAGCCGATATGAGCCATCATCGAGGAGATGAGCTCTTGTTCATGAACCTCGGCCCATGGAATTTCTCCCTTTTTCACTCCTGATAAAACCTTTTTCAGTTGCTCCTCATTCATAGGCTCAGCTTTTAAATAGACCATCAAACGTCTCCTTTTTGGACTATGTACTCTCATGAATCATAAAAAGTCATATGAGGTTTAGCCTCTTTATAATAGTCGATCCGTTCTTTCCTCGTCCCTGTATGAAATTCGAATTTATGACCATCGGGATCTGTAAAATAGATGGACCGTTTATCTCTCTGATCACGCTCCCGCCCCGGCAGGATATTCACACTCAGACGGACAAGCTCATCATAGGCGGCATCAAAATCACATTCTTTTATCGTAAAAGCGGTGTGGGTGTAAGAAGCGGCCATTTCATTTCTGGGTATATCTTTCTCTTCATTCAATGCCAGCCACATGCCCTGCAAATCAAAATAGGCCGTCGTCTTTCCTCTCACTAATAATTGAGCTCCAAAAACTTTTTCATAGAAAGTGATGGATGTATCTAAGTCAGATACTGAAAACAGTAAGTGATTGAGCCCCTGGATTTCCACAAAAAGCACCCCTTCCTAATTCTTGAGAGCCATGCCCTCTTAACATCGTCTCCTTGCCTCTTCCCAGGCTTCCTTAAATGCTCGAACGCTGCTATACCTTGTTCCTCTATCTTCACCCACTGCTTTTTCAGCCACTTCAAAGAGACCTTCACCAGCTTCCCATTTGGAAAAAGAATGGTCGGTCTCCCCACCCAAAAGTCCGAACGAAATCGCTCCCATGGTGTACACATTGGTGCGTTCATCGATCACAGCCCCGAGTTCATATTCTTCTTTAGACTTTGATCGATCCGCTCCCCAGAACTCTTCACCTATATCATTGACCGTCGGTGACTTCCGATAGAAATCGATATCACATAGGGTCGTGACATCGTTATTAAAATCATAGAGAATGCTGCCATCATAAAAATCAATGGCCACGAATCCCTGTTCCTCGACAAAAGCATGAAAAGAAAAAATCGTATCCAGCGCCTGTAATCGCGAGGGCACACTCAGCTTCCTGAATCGATAATAAGGAGACGTAGGGTCTGTATATTTCGCTGGCCCGCCATGCGACCAATGCGAATGAAGACATTCTCCCTCCGCCCAGTTGAACACAGCAGCATACTCTTCCTTTAAGGCAAAATGATGTTCAAGCCTGATCACGGAAGGGTGTTTCAATTGCTGATAAACAGACATGGCTGTTCGAAGCCGCTCCACCGCTTCTTTCGGCTCTCCGGAAAAATCCATCGGCTTCGCTCCTGCATATTTAACGAAAAACTTTCCATCTTCCCTTTCCACCCCAAAGCTGATGTTTCCCGAATCCTGTTCATCAAAGACGCAGAACACATGTCCCATCTCTTCCAACCAACTGAAATCATGGTCCTCCTGCACAGAAAAGGACACCTCACCCATCTTTTTTGTTTTCATAATTTCCTCCCTGTTAGAGGGATTTCACGTAGTTTATAGGGGTTATGATACGCTCACCCTTGAAATGTCCCCAAAATTACCTCTGTTACTTGTCATAAAACAACGCCTCCTTTAAAGTCCTTGAATGAAGCGGTATAGATCCACACGTCTTTTCCATCCAGAACGACGCATTTCTCTTTCCCCATACCCACTTTTTCAGCCACACGTTGAGAAGCTGTATTTCCGCACTGGATCAATGAAACCAAGCGGTCCCGCTCTCTCTTTCCATGTTTCAAAAGAGCAGCAGCCGCTTCTGTTGCATATCCACGACCCCAATACTCCCGCCCTATCCAGTAACCCACTTCAAGTTCCTCTTTTCCCTCAATGAACTTGGGAACAAGTCCCGCATGTCCAACCTTCATCCCATCCGATTTGCGGACGAGTACGTGCAGTCCATACCCATCAAAAACGTTATATGTACGATAGATCCACTGCAGAAAATCCGTGGCGCCTTTTACACCTTTCACTCTTCCGCCCCCAATAAAGCGCACAGTTTCCGGATCTGTTAACATGGAGAACAAAAAAGGAAAATCAGCATCCTCATACTTTCGGAAGGTTAACCGTTCCGTCCTCATCCCTTCAAGGAATAGATTCATAGATTTCAAGAAGGTTCCCGTCCGGATCCCTGAAGTGCGCCACTTTGATTCCCCAGTCCGTCTGCTCCACAGGTTCAGTTATGAACGTCACTTTTCTTTTCCATTCTTCATACATCTCTTCTACATCATCTACTTTAAAAATGAGAGCAGCTCTATCCTCTCTGGTTCCGCTTTTTGCATACACATCCCCCAGTGCTTCCACCATCTGCTTCCGTTCAAATACACCGAGCGTCACCCCTTGGAATCTAAAATCAGCATAGTTGGAGTTTTCATCCCCCCATGTCACTTCGAACCCGAGGGTATCGCGGTAGAAATGAAAACAAGTCACATAGTCATCGACAAGTAATCGTACATGTGTCAAATCCATATCCATCATCCTTTCTTCATGTTTTTGATTTGATGAAAAAGGTAATAACAGGAAGTAAACCATTTATGGAGCTGATTAAATGACCCGGAGCCAACAAATTTTTCTTGGACTAGCCCTTGGATTCGCCCTCTTTCTAGGATTCCAGCTGGGATTAGCTGTTTCTGATCAATGGATCGTCATCATTCTCATTGCTCTGGGATGTGGATTCATTACCCGCTTCGTGCTGCAGTGGTTCTTCAAAAGGAAAAATCATGGGTAAGGAGGTATTTTTATGTGGCGGAGAGTGCAATGGGGACTCATCGCAGCTTTCGGATACATCATCGTTTCAACGATTCTCGGCTTTATTGTTTTTGGTGAACCCAACCTATCCCTCATTTTGGGGCTTGCTACAGGAGGATTTATTTCCGGAATCACTTACTTGTACCCTCCTCCAAAACAATGGCGGAAAAAGTGAACCGCTTTTTGCATGGGAAGAATTCAGAATAGTCCCTAATTATAGTTTCATAGTATATGATTTCCATATAAACGTCCATGGGTCACTTATGGACTGCCCCGACAAACCGTGCGTGTAATCCTACCCCAAAAGTCGAGACTGAGTACTAGAGTCAGGTTATTTTCTCTACACCCCCTACCTTTTATTTCCCTGGAAATCTTTTCTCCTCCACTGATACCCTGAATACCTCCAATGAAAATTCCCATTGATAAGATGCATTCCTCTCTTTATGATGAAACTTAACCCATAAGATTCAAAAAGGAGTACAAAACCATGGACATCCGCCATTTGCAATACTTCATCGAAGTCGCGCGTTTCCAAAGTTTCACTAAAGCAGCTGAACATTTATTCATCTCACAACCAACCATCAGTAAAATGATTAAGAACCTGGAAGAAGACCTTGGTGTGGAATTATTCGAACGTACACGAAAAAAAGTCATCCTCACTGATGCCGGGCGGCTGATTCTCATGCAAGCGAAAACCATTGATAAGGCATTCGAGAACCTTAACACCCAGCTCAATGATCTGCTCGGGCTAAAAAAGGGACACATTCGAGTAGGACTGCCCCCGATCATGGATGCCGAGCAGATCATCAACATTATCGGAGGCTTTCATGCGAAACACCCACACATTACTTATCAGCTCGTAGAAGATGGCGCGAAAAGAATTGAAGAGAATATACTTCAGGAGGAACTGGATGTCGGTATTACCGTATTGCCGACGCAGGAAGACAAATTTGACCATTTCTTCCTTTTAAGTGAAGAGCTCGAAGTCATTCTCCCTCCTGCCCACCCGTTAGCCGGGCGAAAACAGATCCGGCTGGAAGAGCTCAAAGACGATTCCTTTATCCTGTTCAGTAAAGACTTCGTGTTAAACGACCGGATCACCTCCTCGTGCAAAGAAGCAGGCTTTATACCGAAGGTCATCTCCGAGAGCTCTCAGTGGGACTTTATCGGCAAGATGATCGCTTCCAATCTCGGGATTTCCATCCTTCCCAAAAGTGTGGCCCGTCTGCTTACACAGGATGTAAAGCGATTAAAGGTCATCCAGCCCACCATCGCCTGGGAGCTCGCCATCATTTGGCCGAAATCTCAATACATATCCTACGCTACGAAAGAATGGCTCGCTTATACACAAGATCGATTGAGTATGGAATAAAGACGGACCAGCTTCTTCCTGAGGCTGGTCTTTTGCATGCGTAAAATCAATACTTGAAAACACTTCCATTGATAAAAGCTATGCTACCCATGACGATTCGCTATTTCACTTATGAAGACAACGCTCGTACACTGAAATTATCACCAACTCAAAGACATGTCCTGATGTTAAGAGAAGAAATAAATCGAACCAAACGGGAGGCAGACTCATGGAAGCAAAACGCACAAAAGAAAGTTTAGTCATCAATACAGATCAAGTAATGATCAACGATTTAAACAATTACAACACCCTATTCGGCGGTGTCCTCATGAAAAAACTGGACAATAACGCTACCTTATCCGCGAGGCGCCATGCCCGTGTGAAAGAATGCGTGACCGCTTCGACCGATTCTATTGATTTCCTCCATCCCATTCATCAGACCGATTCGGTGTGTGTGGAATCATTCGTCTCCTATACCGGAAACAAGTCGATGGAGATCTTCTGCAAAGTCATCGCTGAAGATATGATCACCGGTCACCGCCGCATGGCCGCGACCGCCTTTTTAACCTTTGTCGCTCTCGATGAAAACAAAAAAGCCGTCAAAGTTCCGAGGATAATCCCAGAAACGGATGAAGAGAAATTCCTCTACCAATCCGGGGAAGAACGTGCCAAAACCAGACGAATCCGCCGGGAACACAGTGCTCAGCTCACGGATATTATCGGACTTGAAAAACCATGGGAAAAAGGAGCGGATGAACATGTTGAAGTTAGCCAGTTTGGATGAATTGTACGAAGCAAAAAAAGGGTTGGAAGAAGTCAGCCGCCACTATCCGGATGTCTATGAAACGTTGACTCATGTGGTCAGCTTCACACGACAGCTTCAGATCAAATATGGGTATATGGGAGCGATGTTAATGGAGGAAGACTTGAACACGACGTATCCATCCTTCATTAAAGGATCGATCCTGTCGGTTTATAAAAAAGAAGTGGACAAACTGAAAAAGCATGAAGATTTCCATGTCGTCAAAGACGTATTGAATCAACACAGAGAAGTGGGAGATGCGAAACTCTTCCTCTTAATCTTGGGAGCTAAGCCAGAGCTTTTGAAAGGTTCCATGTTCATTAAATAACGGACAAGTCAACAATCTCCTCGCTCTTTTCAACGGAAAGGGGCGAGGCCTTTATTGTAATCGAAAAAAGTCTCCGGATTTCATCCGGAGGCTCTTTCTTATGTAGGGTTGGAGGCGCTGGACGAATGAACTTCGCCTAATTCTATACGGTTTCCATCCGGGTCCAGAAGAACCGCAATCGTCCCCCATTCAAACCCACACGCTTCTTCTAAAAAGTAAAGGCCACGACTCTTCAGGAGATGGACTTCTCTACTGAGATCTTCCACATCAAAACGAAGAACGGATGGGTTCTGGTTCCTCTTTTTCTCTTCACACTGAGCCACCCCGCCTTTTTCGACCATCAAATAGCCTCCAGAGGGAAGATCGAAACAAACTAGCTTCTCTTTCCTCTTTCTTACAGGCAATTGCAAAAGATTCCCATAGAAGCTTACACACTGATCATAACGTTCAACAAACAAAATCAAACCGATTTCATCGATGTTCATTCCCAAACCCCTTTCTATATTTCCTCTATAAAAGCCAATTCATGTTGTAAACAACGTTCCCTTTAGTGCACGAATGTAGCGTTCAGCTGAATCCCGCACAACCTCATCCGCCTTTGCTTTAACAACGTGATGAAAAGCATTATAAATACGATGGAAAGCAAGTCCCTTTACTTTCTCCGCAATTTCCGCGACTTTAAATGCCGGAAGAGGAATCAAGTTTGGATAGCTGTACATGAAGCTCACCCATCGATGATCGGCCACAACCTGGATGATATCCCCTGTCATCAGGAGGCCCTCCGTCCCTTTTTCTATGTGTAGAACCGCTCCCCCTTTGAAATGTCCCCCCAGGCGATGAAGAGAAAGGTTTTCTGAGAGTTTCATAGATTCCCCTTCCCAAAAATGGAGCCTTGAACTCTTTTCCATCACCCATTCCTTATCATCCTGATGAAGATACACGGGGGCATCAAAGGCTTCCGCCCAATCGGTCATCCGCGAATAATAATGTGGGTGAGAAATAGCAATCGCATCGATGCCGCCCAGACCGCGAATGACATCCACCGTCTCCTGATCCAGGTAAGTGATGCAGTCCCAGAGAATATTCAGGCCATCTTTTTGAATAAGGTAGGCCGTTTGGCCGATCCCTAGTTTTGGAGTGGTGGTTATGCTGTACACGCTTTTCTCCTCTTCGTGAATGATGTTTCTATAAACGCGTGACTGAACCAGCTCTTTATGTGTCGTCCATGTCTGTCCCTCCGGATTTACATACTGCCTTTCTTCGCTGCATATCTCACAACGATCTGGTACCTCTTCACTTTCTGAATACTGAACGCCACAGGTCTGGCAAATATACTTCTCCATGAATCTTCCTCCTTGAATTGTTCCGCTTTTGTTCTATCTTCAGCTTAGCTGGAAAATGAGAAAGAGAGCACCTGCCATGGATGGAAGAATTTCTACAACTTTCGGAGTATAAAAAAAGAGACTCATCACGAGTCTCTTTTTTTATCTTTATTCCTCTGTTTCCAAATCCGACTCCTGCGTGACGAGCTTCAAAGGAACGGGAATCGTCTCTTCCACTTCCTCCCCTTGCAGCACATCGGCACCGGCCTCTACGGCAAGCTTCCCGATTTCCTCCGGCTGCTGAGCAACGGTAGCGGACAGATTTCCATTCTGAATACTAGTCATCGCATCATCGTTCCCATCAAAACCGACGACAAGCACATCCCGTCCCGAACTCTGGATGGCCTGGTAGGCACCTAGAGCCATCTCATCGTTATGAGCAAATACAGCTTTGATGTCCGGATTTCCCTGGATGATGTTTTCCATCGTATTCAATCCTTCTGTCCTGTCAAAGTTCGCCGTTTGTTTAGCCACGACATCCAGTTTTTCATCCGCAATGTTGTGGAAACCAGCTCCGCGTTCACGTGTAGCGGACGCACCTGGGACACCTTCAAGTTCAGCGACTTTGGCACCTTCCCCAAGCTGTTCAACCAAATATTCTCCTGCCATTTCGCCACCTTTTTCGTTATCCGAGCTGACCAATGTTGCGACTTCCCCTTTTTCCGCAGAACGGTCAAGTGTCACGACCGGAATTCCCAAGCTGTTAGCTGACTGGACAGCGGTTGAGATGGCGGAAGAATCGGTAGGGTTGATCAGTAATACATCCACACCCTGCTGGATCAAATCCTCCACGTCATTGATTTGTTTTGCGGCATCATTCTGCGCATCTACCACAACAACTTCCATTCCTTGAGCTGCCGCCTCATTTTCCACCCCTTCTTTCATAGAAACGAAGAATGGATTATTCAATGTAGACACAGACAAACCAACTTTTATATCATCTGGATTTTTATCCCCTTTGGGTTTGGCCCATTCCGGTGGCTGGAGCGAGCAGGCACCAAGGAACACCAGGGATAAACTCATCAATAATACGACTAGCTTCTTCATGTTACCCCTCCTATGCTGCTTTCTTTCGATCGATTAGTACGGCGATGATGATGACGACACCTTTGACCACCATTTGGAAAAAGGACGACACGCCGAGAAGGTTTAAACCGTTATTCAACGTTCCGATAATCAGGGCACCAATCAATGTCCCGATAATCAAACCACGTCCACCGGAAAGGCTTGTCCCGCCAAGGACGACAGCAGCAATCGCATCAAGTTCATACGAGGTACCTGCTGTCGGCTGGGCCGAGTTCAAGCGTGATGTAAGAATGGCCCCGGCAAGAGCTGAAAGCAGACCGGCTAGAGAATAGACCATTACTTTGATCCGGGAGACTTTGATACCCGAAATAAGTGCAGCTTTCTCGTTGCCCCCGATTGCATACGTTTTACGGCCGAATGGGGTTTTATGAAGAATCACCCACAGGACAGCGAAAGCAAGCAGCATCGTAATGGCAGGTACCGGAATACCCAGGAAGTATCCTCTTCCGAACAGTTGGAAAGCATAGCTGTCACCAAGACCGGTGATCGGGTTACCATCAGTATAAACAAGCGTCAGTCCACGAAACATCGTCATCGTTGCTAGTGTCGCGATGAACGGAGCCATCTTCCCTTTGGTAATAAGCAGACCGTTGACCGCTCCCATCAAAGCACCAAGCAGACATCCAATCAATATCGCTAAAATCGGATCCACACCTGAGACCATCATTCCCGCCATTAAAGCACTAGATAAAGCGAGTATCGATCCGACAGATAAATCGATGCCCCCGGTTAAGATGACGAACGTCATTCCATAGGCAATCAGAGCATTGATCGCGACTTGTCTTAATAGATTCAATAAGTTCAAGGGTTCAAGAAAACTGGGGTTAATAATGGAAACTGTCGCCATCAATACAAGTAAACCGACGAATGGTCCTAACTTCTGCATCACGTTTCCGATGTGATTCGTTTTTTTGACTGCATTAATCATTGACATTACCTCCTGTTGCCAGTGTCATAATTTTTTCCTGATCGGCTTCTTCTTTGGAAAGTTCTCCAGCAATGGTTCCTTCATGGACGACGAGCACCCGGTCACTCATGCCTAACACTTCCGGAAGTTCAGAAGAAACCATGATGATCGCTACGCCTCTGTCTGTAAGCTCATTCATCAACTGATAAATCTCCCGTTTCGCCCCAACATCGACACCGCGGGTCGGCTCATCCAAAATGAGGACCTTTGGACCGATTCCGATCCATTTGGCAATGACCACCTTCTGCTGGTTTCCACCGGACAAGTTCTTCGCTTCTGTTTTGGCTGATTCGGTTTTGATCGTCAGCCTTTTAATGAGCATATCGACAAATTCGCGTTCGCGTTTTTCTCCGATGAGACCTTTGTCTGTGAAACTGTACAAACTCGGAAGGGCGATGTTGTCCTGAATTGGGAAATCAAGAACAAGTCCTTCTTCCTTTCGATCTTCCGTAATGAAACCAAGACCGAGCTTGACCGCCTGGCTCGGGCTTTTCACTGTCACTTTTTCTCCATTGATGAAAATGTCACCCTCATACTTGCCATCCAAACCAAAAATGGTGCGCATGATTTCCGTACGTCCGGCACCCATTAGTCCTGCGACGCCAACGATTTCACCCGACCTTGCCCGGAAACTCACATCCTCGAAGAGTCCTTTTCTGGTCAGATTTTTCACTTCCAGCATCGTTTCTCCGGGTTTTGCCTCTCTGGCAGGAAAACGATCGGTCAGTTCACGGCCGACCATCTTCCGGACGACATCATCAAAATTGGTTTCAGGGATCGGTGTGGTATCCACCGTCTGCCCATCACGCATGACCGTAATCGTATCGCAGATCGTAAAGATCTCCTCCATCCGGTGAGAGATATAAACGATGGATACACCGGATTCTTTCAATGACCGGATGACATCAAAAAGTTTCTCTATTTCCCTGTCTGTCAAAGCGGCTGTCGGCTCGTCCATGATGATGACTTTCGCATCTGTCATGAGCGCTTTCGCAATCTCGATCATCTGCTGTTCCCCCACCGAACACTGCCCCGCTTCTTTCTGGAGTGGAATCGAAATGGAAAGCTTCTCAAACTGCTCATTCGCAACCGCTTTCATTTTATTGGTATGGATGAGTCCGAAATGTGTAACCGGTTCCTTATTGATGAATAGATTTTCAAGCACCGTCATGTCCGGCCATACATTCAACTCCTGGTGGATGAAAGCCACCCCGAATTCTTCCGCTTCCTTTGGGTTGGCAAACGTTTTTTCCTTTCCATCGATTTCAATCGTTCCCTGGTCCTTTTTATGAAGACCTGTCAGGATATTCATAAGCGTGGATTTCCCGGCACCGTTCTCTCCCATCAGCGCGTGAACTTCTCCATCTTTAATATGAATATCAACGCCCTCAAGGACTTTGTTTTTTCCGAAAGCTTTATGAATCTCGTTCATACGGATTTCCATAATTGCTCACCTCTTTAAAAAGTTACTCCAGCGTGAAGGATGCAGTTCGCATATGGGCTGACTTCCCCTGTCCGCACCACCGCTTTCGCCTGTTTCAACTGACCTTTCAGTGCTTCATGAGTGAGAGCGTCCATTTCCCCAAACCATTCTCTCATCTCGTTCTGAATAGAAGGGTTCTGCTCCATTTCCTCTGCGACAGTCACACGTTCGACAACCATTTCTTCTTTCAATACCTCTACGACGTCAAGGAATGAAGGAACGCCCTCCTTTAAGGAGAGGTCAATCTTCTTTACTCCTTCCGGCACGGGAAGTCCCGCATCAGCAACAACGATGGTATCGGTGTGACCAAGATCGGCCAAAACTTTGGATAGATGACTGTTTAACATACCGTGTCTTTTCATTCCGTGAGTCCTCTTTCCACTTCTTCCCGCGATGGCATGCCGCCTTGCGCTCCGAACCCTGTAACGGATAAGGAAGCCGCTCGATTCGCGAAGCGCAGACTTTCTTTCACATCCATCCCTTCCGCAATCGCTGTTCCAAAAGCCGCATTGAAGGTATCACCCGCACCCGTGGTGTCGATCGGTTTCACAGGAAAAGAAGGTACGAGCATCTCTTCTTCTCCATCAAAATAACGGACACCTGCGGCTCCTTCTGTAATGAACAGTTTGTTCGGATGCTTCCTTAATGCCGATGCAAGTTCCTCTTTCTTAAAAAGAAGAGCCGCTTCATGTTCATTCGGCGTAAGATAGCTCACTTGTTCCACCACCACATCCGGGATTTCCCTCGCTGGAGCCGGATTCAATAACAAAGGTACACCAAGTGCGTGACATAGTTGTGCCGCCTCAATCACGGTTTCTTCAGGAACCTCCTGCTGAATCATGACAAGGTCACACGTTGCAATAAAGTCCCGCTTCTCCTTCACATACTCAGGAGTGACGTGATCGTTAGCTCCTTTGACGACAACTATGCTGTTATCCCCTTCCGCTAAAATGATGTGAGCCGTTCCACTCTTCCCTTGTGTAACCGGTTCCACATAGTCGGTGTGGACACCATTAGATGTAAAATTATTTAAGATTTCCGTCCCGTAAGCATCCTCTCCCACACGTCCGATCATGTAGACTTCTGCTCCAAGGCGGGCGGCGGCCACGGCCTGGTTCGCTCCTTTACCTCCGGGGACCGTTTCAAAAGATTCACCGAGGACCGTTTCCCCTGCCCCAGGCCGTCGTTTGGATGTCACGACTAAATCCATGGAAGAGCTGCCGATCACAGCTATTTTAGGTTTTCTCATTGATCTCATTCCTTTCGTGTCGTCTTTCTTTCTACTAGTTCCACAGGCATTTGAATGGTTTGTTCCACACCTGGTTCTTTTTTTATCGTACGGATTAACAGCTTTGCTGCTTCTCTGCCCATTTCATAGGCGGGCTGACGAATCGTGGAAAGGGTCGGATAGGACAAACGGCTTTGCGGAATATCGTCATAGCCGATGATTTGTACATCTTCCGGAATGCGCTTTCCACGCTCCAGGGCCTCATGAACAATCGCGATTCCGACAATGTCGTTACTCGCAATAATTCCATCTGTATCAGGAAATTTATCAAACAGTTCTTCTGCCCATCCTTGGGCGTCTTCGAAAGAATAAGAGGTCGTAGACAATACAGAAAAATCAACATCTGCCTGACTCAACTCTTCGATGGCACCCTTGTAGCGGTCCTGGGCAGGTTTGATATTGGTTGGTCCCTTTACAAGCGTAATTCTCTGCGCTCCTTTTTTGATGAGCGTCTTCGCTGCAAGAAGGCCGCCTTCTCTTCCATCTGCATAGACAGCAGGATAATTTTCCGACGCCCGGTCCAGGAGTACAAGTGGCAGGTCAAGGGCTTCATAGATTTTATAATCGACATGATTGGTAGCTGTAATGATGCCCACCACATTGTTCTGGACGAACGTTTGTATATAATCCAATTCTTTTTGTATATTTTCATCACTGTTGCCGAGCAGAAGCCGATATCCAGCCTCACTCAACTCATCTTCCACACCTCTCGCAAGCTGTGGAAAGAACGGGTTTGTAATATCAGGTAACAGCAGACCGATCAGACGGGACTCCCTTTTGTAAAGAGAGCGTGCCACTTCGTTCGGACTGTAGTTTAGTTCCGCAATGGCTTCCATCACTTTCTTTCTCGTATCTGCTCCAACATAGCCGTTATCATTCAATACACGTGAAACGGTGGCCACTGAAACGCCTGCTTCACGTGCCACATCTTTAATTGTTACCATACATTCACCTCTATGTGTAACCGGTTACAGATAAAGTACCACATCTTTGTAATCGTTTGCAAGAACTTTTTTATCGAGATGGGACATGTTTTCTCCTAAAACTGATATGATGAAACTCATAAACGATGAAAAGGAGCGCTTACATATGCCACATGCGATCATTTTTGATATGGATGGAACCTTGTTCCAGACAGAGAAGATCCTTGAAGTATCCCTGGTAGAAACGTTTGATTACTTAAGGGATTCTGATGAATGGAAAGGTGAAACACCACTTCAAACGTACAAGGAAATCATGGGTGTTCCTCTCCCTACTGTATGGAAAACCCTGCTCCCCCACCACTCGGAGGAGATAAGAAAACAGGTAAACGTGTACTTTCTGGAAAAGCTCATCCTCAACATTCAAAAAGGAAAAGGCGCGCTCTATCCACAGGTTGAAGAAACCCTTGAAGCATTGCTTAAAGAAGGATACTCCCTTTACATAGCCAGCAATGGGCTGACCGATTATTTGCATGCCATCGTTCACTATTATCGTCTGGACCGCTGGGTGACCGAAACGTTCAGTATTGAACAGATCGAATCCCTGGACAAAGCCGATTTAGTAGGCACCATTCTGGAAAAATACAACATCAAACAAGGAGCTGTGGTCGGAGACCGTCTCTCCGATATTCATGCAGCTAAGAAAAATGGTATGTCTTCCATAGGCTGTCGTTTTGATTTTGCTCAAGAAGCTGAACTTGCTGAAGCCGATCACGTCATTAATGACTTTTCTTCCCTGGACGAAGTGATTCGTAAAATAGAAAATCTCAACGTGTGACACGTAAAAAAACAGCGCCTCATAGAGGTGCTGTTTTTTTATTGGATATCTGTAAATAGACCGTTCAAGTAATCAAGATTCTCTTCCGACCGTGCGTAAAGATACATGTCCCTTTTAAAAGGATGATCTTGAATCGGTAAAAACACGACGCCGCGGTATTCAACTTGCTGGACCATCATCTCCGGAAGATAAGCAATTCCCATTCCAAGCGCCACCAACCCCGCCATAGCGTGATACTGGGATTCTATCACTTCACCTGTGAAATCATGCTCATGCATAACGGACCGCACCTTCTCAGATAGAGGGCCTTTTGTCGGGATGATTTGCGATTCCTCCAAACATTCCTCGAGCGTGACTTCCTGTTTTTCTGCTAATGGAGAAGAAACAGGAATCGCAGCTATAAAATAATCGGTGAACAGATAGGCAGACCGCAGCGTTTTATAAGAAGATGTATCCTGTATAATGGCCGCGTCAATGTCACCTTCTTCTAACAGGGGAAGAAGGTCTTCACTATCATCTTTGATTTCAGTCACATGTAGATTTCCTCTTGCCAGCTTATCGTAATACTTGGGCAGATAATACGAGGTAAGGACAGGAGTGGAACCAAAACGGATTTTATCTTTATGGGATTGGTATTGTTTTACCGTCTGATGAATGCGCCCGAATAGCGGAGTCAGCTCCTCCACCATTCCTTTTCCTTTCTCCGTCAACTCCACACCATAGGAAGCCCTGTTGAAGAGCGAAAATCCCAGTTCCTCTTCCAACCTTCTCATCTGTTTGCTCAGTGCCGGTTGAGAAATGTACAAAGCTTCCGCTGCTTTCGTAAAACTCTGTTGTTTGGCGACTTCGATAAAGGCGTTTAATTTCTGCAGCACTCTCTTTCCTCCTTTCAATCTTTGTAGGATATCTCCATTATAACCTCAGGTTATGATGGTATGACAATTTGATTGTTCCTACTTCCGCCGTTTTCTTTTATTCTGAGAATAGACGAAAGAGAAAAGGAGGACAGAATGATGAAAACCTATTTTTTATTAGGAATCTCCATTTTGTTTGAAGCTGCCGGAGCGACGGCGATGAAATATTCGGAAGGCTTTACGAATATCACAGCCAGCCTTGTCGTTATTTTCTGCTATGCACTTGCCGTTTCCTTCTATATATTTATTACTAAAAATCATGAAATCGGGTTGATCAACGCCTTATGGTCGGGCGGTGGGACGCTACTTGTCACACTATTAGGTGTTGGTTTGCTGGGGGAATCGGTGACGATCTCCAAACTTCTAGGACTGATGTTGATCCTGGCAGGAATGGTGGGCTTGACAGTACCAGGAAAAGAAAGGAGCGTATAACCATGGGTTATTTGATACTTTCTCTAGTATTCGCGACCATCGGCAACATTTCCGTAAAACTATCATCCGGCTTCCAGCGAGTCATCCCCAGCATTACAGCCTTCGTTTTCATCGGCGCATGCCTGTATTTTCTCACGCTGAGTGTCCAGACACTCGAAGTCGGCATTGCTTATGCCATTTGGAGCGGGGTCTCGATTATGTCCACCACGATCTTTGGAATTCTACTTTTCAATGAAAAAGCAAGCCGTAGAAAGTTCCTCTTTATCATCCTCATTATTCTTGGCGTGATGATTATAAAATAAAAAGAGAGAAGGGTTCCTACGAAAGCCTTCTCTCCCCTGTGATGGAAGTCACTCTTTTTTTGTTCTCCACTTCCATAGTCCCTTTTACGCTATCATTATTCTATGTACTCCAAATGCAGTGTCTCTTCCTTTTCTCCCCACTCGATCGTAACCTGAATGTCGTGATCTTCCTTCGTCACCGCACACCCGGAACAGAAATTGCCCATCTGCTGGACCCTTCCATCATTCAACAAAACGTACTCTCCTTCTTTACCACCTGCAGGACTATCCAGGGTGTAATTGATATGTTCCGGAGCTTCCCCTTCACCTGCATAGGTAATGTGAAGACCTGTCGATTCACTGTCTTCGGACTTTACATCCGCTATGTATTCTACCTTCCAATCTTCGCTTTCTTCTTCAAAGTGCAAAGTTTTCTGCCCAAGACACCCTGTCAAAAGGAAAGCCAGGATTAAGAACAATGGAAACCAGTTGTACTTCATACTCCATCCCCCTGTTTAATCTATGATCTCTAAGAAAGCCTTTGCAGATCGATAGTCACCTTTTACCGAGAGCTTTTCTTCCTTCCAAACAAGCTTTTAAAAAATGTGCTCAGCCGATGAAGGTAATTTTCTCACTTGCTTCAAGTAACGCGTCATGTTTTCATCCTCATCCCGTTTATATGTGTAAGCAAACTCATCCGCTACATCATTCGCAAGGGTACGGAATAATTCTCCGGCAGCAAACAGCGTTTCCCAAATATGTTCAGAATCCCCGTCTGCATAAGTCGCTGTGTACATTTCCCACGTTTCTTCCGGCAGAAGCTTCTTAAAATAGTTCCCGGCTTTTCCTGTCGATACTTGAAATCCGGTCTCTATGCCAATCCACCAGGAAACCATCTGATCCAAGTCCCTGCGGATGATACACTCCAGCATAAACTGTGCATAAGGCATTTCATCGCGCCACAGACTTTTCGCGACGTTCTGCTGACACCACCAGAAATTATTGCAGCAGGCGTGATACTCCCTCTCCGTCGGCTTCTGGACGTGATAATCTTCGTCTGTCGCCTCCGGAATCACTGGCAGCAAATCGTCCTTGTCGAGCAACGGAACGGTCAGTTTGTCTTTCCCGTAGTATGCCTGCATATGGGGGATGGTTTCTATATGTAAATCCATTCGGTTCCCATCCGTAAAAAGCATCAAATAACCGTAGAAATCAGAAAAATCCCCTTCCGTACCCTGATCATTTTTATCCGGCTCCTGCATCATCAGTCTTTCACCAAAGACATCCACCCACTGCTCATCTTTCAGGAAAGAGGAGGTTTCCGTCACGACATAAACGATGTCATAATCCTGAAACAGATCTTCTTCTAAGGTAGGATTTGTCCGGGAACCGTTCATGTAAACGGCACGAATTCCCTGATCCTTTTCCGCGACAGACAATATCAAATCCATCATTTCCTTTTCTGATCTCATTTCTTTTCCTACCTTTACAGTCCATATTTATGATCTATATAACGCTCATATCGTTCCTTCCAATCCATTCTCTTCATTTCCAGGTAAGCTGCTTTCTTCAGGCAGACCCAAGATAATATAGAGAAAAACAAGTAAACCAATAAAGGATTTTCCTGCTGAATGATCCTATCTTTCAACGCCTTTCTCCTCCCTTCATAAAACCATCGTTTCTTCACCCTTTTTAATAGTATAATATTCCCATAGTAAAATTTTAACACAAAGGAGAATCCTTATGTCATTAAAGGAAGAACTGGAGAACCTGGAAAACCAACACCTTCTATTGAGCACTCGCGAATCCACAGAAAGGCTTGACCACATATTGGCTGACGACTTCTGGGAAATCGGCAGTTCCGGCATACCCTATGATAAAAAGTGCTGCCTGGATCAGGGGGTGGTCTTATCAGAGATGGCTCTTCATCATTATGAAATTCAGTCACTCTCTGAGGATACAGTTCTCGCCACGTATTATCTTGAAGACACGACAAGAAAGAGAAACACGCTCCGCAGTTCAATTTGGAAGATAATCGCCGGACGCTGGCAGCTGTATTTTCATCAAGGGACCGTTACAGATTTACATAAGGATGAGTATCAAAACATGCGCCGCCTCTGATTTTGTAGCCAAACGTCCTATTTGATGCCATATACGTTTGTTTATTTTACCTGATGGGTACAACATAGGAAGAATTTTGAAAAATGGGGGGGGCTGTTTTATGGGGGAAAAGCGTAATCTGTGGTCCGGTGTTCTGTTCGGGATCGGACTTGCTGCCTTTATCGATGAAACGATTTTTCACCAACTTCTGCGATGGCACCACTTTTACGACAAATCCACCACGGATATCGGATTGATTTCAGATGGTTTTTTCCACGCGTTCAGCTGGTTCGCAACCATCGGCGGACTGTTTCTATTTGCCGACCTCAAACGCAGGAACCGTTTATCACTGATACGGTGGTGGGGCGGCGTGCTGCTCGGGGCGGGGTCTTTTCAATTGTATGACGGAATCATCCAGCATAAACTGATGGGTCTGCACCAAATCCGCTATGTGGAGAATGTTATCCCATACGACCTTGTATGGAATCTATCTGCTGTGGTTATGATTGCTGCCGGCCTGTTCCTTTTAAAACGTGCCAGCAAAAAAGGAGAACCTTCCCATGCATGAGCCGCAAGGTGGACTCCTCTTTGATTTGATGCTGGCTATTCCTTTCCTGCTGATCATTCTTTTGTACATAGGAGCGGGCTTCGTCTCCGACCGTTCCCCTCACCTGCAGAAATGGCCATATTGGCGTTATGTTTTATGGTCTATAGGAGTATTATGTGCCGGGATAGCTGTCATCGGACCGCTTGCAGACCAAGCGCGGATCGACTTTCGTGCCCACATGGTCGGACACCTGCTCCTCGGCATGCTGGCTCCGCTACTGCTGGTACTCGCTGCACCGATGACCCTTTTGTTAAGAACGCTTCCTGTTTCCGCCGCCAAAAAGATGACTCTTCTCCTTAGAAGTTCTTATGTCCGCGTCATCAGCCATCCGGTCACCGCGTCCATTCTCAACATCGGCGGATTATGGGTACTCTACACAACAGACTTGTATCACATGATGCATAACAGCCTGGGGGTCCATGTGCTGGTCCACCTTCATGTCTTTCTGGCTGGCTACCTTTTTACCATGAGCATGATTTACATAGATCCTGTCGCCCATCGTTACAGCTATCTGTGTCGTAGTATCGTATTCATCTTCGCTCTTGCAGCTCATGGCATCCTTTCGAAATATTTGTACGCCTCTCCACCTGAAGGGGTAAGTGTAAATCAGGCGGAGACAGGTTCCATGATTATGTACTACGGTGGTGATGCTATCGACGCCGTTCTAATTTTCATTCTCTGTCTGCAGTGGTACCAATCTGCTCAGCCTAATAAAAGACTGGCCGCTCATCCATGAAAAAAAGCCGTTACCAAGTTTGATCCAATTGCCCTGCATAAAAGCTTATGGCATCCTTGTACTTTTTGATCCAAGGATGATTTGAATATGAACCCAAAACCTTCAGCAATTGTTCCACCGCTTGTGGGGATTCCTTTAAGTTATACAAGGTCATCGCGTGAAAAACCTGAAGAGCGGGGTTGTCTGGAAATTCCCGTTGCCCCTTTTCCAGGACTTCCCTTGCTTCGTGATACTTCCCGATACACCGCAGACTGCTTCCCCACTGAATATAAGCCTGAGCTCTAAGCTCACCTTTAATGCCTTTGCAGACCGCTTTTTCATAAAAGGGAATGGCTTCCCGCTCCATTCCCTGCGCATCATGGGACACCGCACACCAATAATGTAAACCTGCGCTGTCGTCCTCACGATTTAATCGGTGCAAAGCTTCCATCCTTGCTTTCTCGATCTCTCCTTCATCCAGCCATGCTTGAATTTGTCTCATAAAACCCCATCCTCTTTTTACTGACTGCGATCTATAGATGATTTCGTTGATATATGTTTGATTCAATTGATATACCTTGATTTTAATTGATATCTTGTGAGTTCAGTTGATATATGTTCATTTCACCCGATATCCCTATGATAGACTACAGCTTCTGCAAATGATCGATCCACGCATCCAACCGTCTGCGATCTCCCGGCCCTTCCAGCAGCTTATCGTAAATCCGATACCCTTCCATATCGTGCTCACGTAACCAGTTCAGTGACTTTTTCGGCCCGAGATACCAGCGTCCGATCATCTCGAAATAGATTTCAAGACTTTCCTTCACAAGCCAGTGAAAGCGGTAGCGACCTTCCATATCCCCTTTTTTCGAGCGTATCTTCATCTTGATCAGCCAATCTTTTAGAAACTGCTTCTCCTTCGGCTGCAAAGACGAAGGTCCCTTATTAAAAATGGAATCGATTTCCGTCATCCATGGCTGTGCCAAACCAAGGTCATCCACAAGCACCTCGGCCCGATGGACTTTCAAAAAGTCGGCCGGCTTTTTCATATCATCCGTCCCGTGGATCCATACATCTAACAGCTTGCCGCTGAACGTTTCCACCTTATTCTGCGTTTCCAGCTCATCGGAGAAACCGATCAGATCGACGTCACTTTCTTCCGTAGAATCACCAGTCTGATAGGAACCGTACAAGAATACGGTATGACATTTATATGTCTCTTTCATATGTTCGGTTGCTTTATTTAAAAATTGCTGACGTTCCATCCCTTCATATCCCCTTTTCCGTTTAAGATCTTCTCAGCTTCACAAACTTCCTCTTCCCTACTTGAACCACCATTCTGTCTGTCACCTGAACTGTCTGAAAGGCATCCATCACTTTTTCCTGATCGATCCGGACACCTCCATTTTTTATCATCCTTCTCCCCTCACTTTTGGAAGGTAGTAGTCCGAGTTCCTTTAGGAGATCGACAATCAGTATTTCCTCTCCTCCTTCCCACATCACTTCAGGAATCACATCCGGCATCGCTTTTTTCTGAAAAACGTTGATGAACTGTTGTCGGCTTTGGTGGGCTGCTTCTTTTCCATAAAGCATGTCAACAAAAGAGGCAGCAAGCTTCATTTTGGCATCGCGAGGGTGAAGCGTCCCGTCATCAAGGGTCCGTTTCACTTCCTGGACTTCTTCCATGGATAGCGGAGACACGAGCTCAAAATACTTCGTAATCAAAGCATCAGGAATCGACATCGTTTTTCCGAAAATATCCTCCGGCCGTTCGTTCACACCAATGTAGTTGCCTTTCGATTTCGACATTTTTTCAACACCGTCAAGACCCTCGATCAAAGGCATGAGCAGGACGACTTGTTTTTCCCGGCCGAAATGCTCCTGCACCTGCCGGCCGAACAACACGTTGAATTCCTGGTCGGTCCCACCAAGTTCGATGTCTGACTCCAAAGCGAATGAATCATATCCTTGCATGACGGGGTAGAAAAACTCGTGAAGGTGAATTGGCTTGTTTTCTTTATATCGATGATGAAAGTCATTACGCTCGAGCATCCTCGCAACCGTCACCGTACTCGCGAGTTTTAAAACTTCTGCAAACCCTATTTGAGAGAGCCACTTCGAGTTGTAATGGAGTTCCACTTTCTCCATATCGATCACTTTGCCGAACTGCTCGAAGTAAGTCCTCGCGTTATGCTTCACCTCTTCATCCGTCAAAGCCGTACGGGCGATAGACTTGCCCGTCGGATCTCCAATCTTCCCGGTAAAATCGCCGATGATCAGCTGAACCGTGTGCCCGAATCCCTGGAACTGTTTCAGTTTATTCAATACAACGGTATGACCGAGGTGGACATCCGGGGCGGTCGGATCGAGCCCCAACTTCACTTTCAAGGGCTGCTCATTTTTAATCGACTTTGCAATCTTCTCTTTGAACTCACCTTCCGGAATGATAGAGGATACGCCATAAGACAGGACCTCCCACTGTTTTTCCAACTCTCTTTTTTGCACATCATTTAGTTGTTCCATCATCTTACAGCCCTCCATTTTTTTAGAATACAAAAAAAGACACGCCCCCTCATGGGACGTGTCTTTACACGCGTTACCACCCAAGTTGAAAATGAATGCCTCATCTTCCCCTTAAAAAGATAACGGATTTACCGTCTTCCACTACTCACGTGAGTTTTCGTAAAAGAAGCTCAAGAAGGTAATTCATGAAGAGATGTGTATCGACTCGCAGCAACCGTCGACTCTCTGACGACAGGGATCTCTTCACTACTGGATTTCTGTCATTGCCGTAGGTATTAAAGTTAGGATTATGGTACGCGGAAAGGAAGAAGATGTCAACGTTTTTTCTGAATATTTTTTCATGGATAACCTGCTCCATGGTTTCTCTTATTTAATAAAAGCACTCCACCTAAATTGAAAGCACCCACGAGGAAAAGGACGCTGGTCAAGGATTTAGAGCCTCCCGTTCCAGGCGATTGTTTTGTCTCGGGCAGGTTTCCATTACACTCATTCCTTTTTAACCATATTCTACCAAACATTTTATATCCACCCTACCACATATCATACTGAACATTAAAAATGCCCACACAAAAACACTTGTCCAAGAAGTGTTTTCGTGTGAGCACAATTGGATAGAATCTAAACTTTAGAATGTCTGGGCCGCATCTTTCGCTCTTGCTACCGCATGTTCCCTGATTTCATCCGCCTGATCCGGATTCGCCGCATGTCCTTCGACAAAAAGGCCATCGAAGGATGGGACACCGAAAAATTGCATAAGAATGTTCAAGTACCGATGGCCCATTTCCATGCCCGCTGCAGGTCCCTCCGAATAAATCCCTCCACACGCCTGAATATGGAATGCTTTTTTATCTGTCAATAAACCGACCGGGCCCTGTTCTGTATATTTAAATGCTTTGCCCGCTACGGCCACGGCATCGATATATGCCTTCATGACAGGAGGAAAAGAGAAGTTCCACATCGGTGTGACAAAAACGTATTTGTCTGCGGAAATAAATTGGTCACTCAACTCCCCGAGACGCTCGACCTTCCTTGTTTCTTCATCAGAAAGATGGTCTCCGGACTGTAATTTTCCCCAGCCACTGAAAATGTCCGCATCAATTTGCGGGATATCTTCTCTATACAGGTCAATATGAATGATTTCGTCACCTTTGTTCACTTCTTTGTAGGTGTTGATGAATGCCTTGCCCACTCTCATACTGTAAGAAGCCGTTTCATCATGGGGGTGTGCGGTAATGTATAAAACCTTTGCCATAGGATCCTACCTTTCCATTCAAGATAGTATAGTTTGTATAAAAACAACCATTTTTACTTATAAAAAAAGAATTCACCTTGTTCAAGGTGAATTCTTATCTTCTCCGTTAATCCTGTTCTTCAGTAACCTCATGCAGATAAGGATTTCCCGCTATGTTCATGCGTGTTTCATCTGTCATGACAAAAGCTTCGTCAGTTGTTCCCTCATGGTTCACAAGGGAACGTCCATCGTAATGAAAAGGGTTGTCTTTCATTCTCCCGCCTCCTTCACGCCATTTTCCTTAGCATCCACTTACAAAATGTCATTATTCCACCATTTATTAAAAAAGCTTCTGTCCATTCTACCTTCGCTTTCGTAATAAGTACCCCATCTTTTTAGACAAAAAAAGGGATGACACGCTTATGTCCCACCCTTTTCATCGTCTTTTTCATTCATTTTTAAAGTTCCATTTCTATCCATTCTGCCTTTTCATCATGGTATGGAAAGTGGAATCAAACATCCGATCAGGCACCACTTTTCTAAGGAACATATAGGCTTTAGCATATTTACCGGCCGCATAGCGTGTTTTCGGTTTTTGCGCTTCTATCGCTTTTTTAACGGTTTGCGCAATCACTACTGGTGAGGAAGAAGCTCCTGTCATCTTTTTCGTCATACTCACGAACGATCGGGTCATATCCTGGTAGGCAGATGTTCCAGAAGTTTTCTGCAGGTTCTCAAGCATAATCCCTGTCCATTCACTCTCAATACTGCCAGGCTGGATAACGACCACATCAATCCCGAACGGAGCCACTTCCAACCGGAGACAATCCGAATAGCCTTCCAACGCATGCTTGGATGCATGATACCAGGCGCCCATCGGTGTGAAAATCCTCCCTCCCATGGACGAGTTGTTGATGATTCTGCCGGACTGCTGTTTTCTCATATGAGGTAAAACGAGTTGAGTCAATCGACTCAACCCAAATAAGTTGACGTCGAACTGATGCTTTGCTTCCTCAATGCTCACGTCTTCCACAGCTCCATAAGATCCATATCCAGCATTGTTGAATAGGACATCGATTCTTCCCTGTTCCTGAATGATCCGGTCCACCCCTTCGATCATGGACTTTTCGTCAGTCACATCCATAGCGAGAATGTGCGCTCCTTTCGACTCGATCTCTTTCATTTTGTCCAAACGCCTCGCCGCTCCATAGACGATGTAGCCTTCTTCCAGCAGCAGTTTTGCCGTTTCCATTCCCATCCCGGAAGATGACCCTGTAATCAACACCACACCTTTTTTCTTGTTCTTCATTTCATATCCTCCCATTCCACTCCAAAGTTACACATGTATATAGATATACACTTGTGTCACTTATGTAAGCAAATTATAATGAGAATATCATCTTATGGTCAATGGTTTCTGAACAAGTGATACAGATGAAGGAAAGTGTGACACTTCTTAAAGCACTGAATAGAGAGGAGAACAGACAGGATGAATGATAAAAGCATGAACCCGATCTCGTTGAGGTCGAGAAAATGGATCATTGAAGCTTTACTCAGACTTATGGAAGAAAAGCCTTATCACAAGATCTCAGTAAAGGAAATCACAGAGACGGCAGAACTTGTAAGGAAGACCTTTTACCGCAACTTCCAGACCAAGGAGGAAGTGCTCCAGGAATACATCACCGGCTTGATGAAAGAGGTTGAAAAAGAGTTCGAAGCGATGGATGCCTTAACTCCATACGCCATGGCTAAGCTGTATTTTGAATTTTGGCAGGAGCATATTGAATTCCTGAACCTGATTCAGAAAAACGACTTATTTGTCATTCTGCTCAAACAGTTGGACGACTATCTGCCATCCTTGAACGAAAGATACAAAGCAGATTTAATGGAGGGTTTCGATGAAACATTTCTCCAATACTATACGGCCTTCAATTCCGCAGGCATTTGGCATATGCTCGAAAAGTGGATTCGTCATGGAGCCGTGGAAACCCCTGAGGAAATGGCACAGATTTATTCAGATATTACATTGAACAACCCTCATGTGAAGAAATGATAAAAAAGATTTGTATGGAATAGAAAGGAAGTCGTGAACATGAAAAAGTGGCTCAAATATTCATTGCTTGGCCTCCTTGCCCTGATCATGATTGGATTTCTCTCCTTTTTCATCTGGACTCAACAAACCTATGAACCTTCAGAAGATATGATATCACTGGTGGAAGCGAGCCGGGAAAAAGACGGGTGGGTTATCCATGAACCTAAAGACAAAGCTAAGGCAGGGATCATCTTATATCCTGGAGCAAAAGTGGAACCAGAGGCCTACAGCTATCTAGCTCAACAATTGGCGGACAACGGCTATATCACAGGGATTCCTGATGTAACCTTGAACTTACCTATATTGAACACCAACAAAGCAGAGGAAATGATCGAACGCTACCCTGAAGTTGAATCATGGTATGTAGGAGGCCATTCTCTCGGAGGTGTTGCCGCTGCTTCTTTTGTAAAAGAGAATCCTGATGAAACAGAGGGGTTGATCCTTCTTGCCTCCTATCCGACTGAGGGAAGCAGCTTTAAAGATACGGAAACTCCAATCCTGTCGATTTATGCGGAGAATGACGGGTTAACAACAGAAGAAAAAATAGAGGAAACGAAGCCCTTGCTTTCTCGCGACACGATTCTTTATAAAATTCAGGAAGGGAATCACGCCCAGTTCGGTATGTATGGACCACAAAAAGGCGATCAACCTGCTGAAATCCCAGCGAAAACACAGCAGGAAATCATCGCCCGTACCATCCACAAGTGGCTGGAAGATTAGTACTCACATGACAAAAGCCCGGGATCACGAAAAGTCCCGGGCATACTTCTTTATTTTACACGAATGGTCGTACCGATTTGTGTAGATTTCTCGCAACAATTCCTGAATTCAATTCGTACAGGTCCTGCACGGTAACTCCTTCATGAATGCCAAGGAGCGATGGTATGATAGTGGGCACTCACATCTTCAGCCGGGGAAACCCGGACTTCCTGACCGGCTGCAAGTTCCATGGATCGATACCGGCATTAAGGAGAATGAGGGTACATCAACATAAAATTCAGAACTTGATGGGAGACAAAAGAGCTGCTAGAAAGGTTTTGAATGTTTAGGATCACCTGCTCGATCTTTAGCAGAAGAGTTACGATACATATCCTCGAAAGTTCCTCTAATCGCGATACGGCTGTTTCCTTTATTTCTGCGTCGATCGAAAAAAAGCGTGACAAGGATCATCAGTCCTGGAATAGCAAAAATCAACCACAGCATTGCTTTCCTCCTTTAACAATATGACGTACCTTTCCTATGGTCTCTACACCTTTTTCGACAGGTTCCTGTTTTGTCCTGCCTGAATTAGGAGATTACTGGTTATTTTTCAAAATATTCCGGTTATGGGGGGCATAAATAACCGACACACAATTACTGAGTAATTTTAACTTTATAAGGGTTAAAAGAAGTCCGGAAACCCCAGTCTCTGGGATCCGGACTTCTGACTATCTAGAAAACCTTTATGCACCTATCAATTACTGATTGTTCTAAGGAATAGACGACTTCTATTCCTTCTTGTTTTCTGTAAGGATTTTTTCATCAATGAAAGCCTCCGAATCCTCCATGGTTTCCTTGATTTCTAGAGTGCTGATGAACTTTCTCCTTACGAATTTCTGCTTGATCATAACGTTTTTCAACAGAATTACGTTTTTGTTTATTCATTTCATCTCCGTAAAATTTGTTTCTGTTCCAACCGAAAGCATCGCGCAAATACCCGATCAAGAGCGGCACAGCCAATAAACCGACAAGGCCTAAAAAACCCCACATCTGTGAAACCCTCCTTTTCGTCTTCATACATATACGTAACACCATCAGGAATAGTTTCAATATTTTTCTAGAGCCATAGATTCTCTCTATGTTACAGTTGATTCACATGTCGATTTGTTAGGAGGTTTAGAAATGAACATACAAAACCCAGCGGGCCTTTGGGTCCGTGTTTTTGCGAGGGTCATAGACGGGATTCTGATCACTGTCACTTTAGGTGTTCTTTTCTCTCTTTTTTATGGAGACTTTTTTTATGAAAAATGGACGTGGGTGGATATCCTAGGAATCGCCTATGTTGTAGGCTTACCTGTTCTGTGGTCAGGGTACACACTAGGGAAACGAGCAGCAGATAACCGCATCGTTCGCGTCGATGCTAATAAGAACGTACATATCGGTACAATGCTCTTAAGAGAAATCATCAGTGGTATGATCTATTCATTCACTTTCGGAATCGCCGTAGTCGTCAGCGCCATCATGATTGGGTTACGCAAGGACAAACGTGGGATTCACGACTTCATTGCCGGCACCTATGTTACTCACAATAAACCCGGACAAAGCTGAATGGCAAAGCCCTCTTAAAAGAGGGCTTTTATCATAACCCATCTCCTCCACCAGGCCCACCACGAAAACCTTTTTCCCGTGCTATCGCGCGTTCTACTTCTTTTTCCTGCTCGGTTTTTCGAATGGGAGACTGCCCTTTGTGTTTTTTGGTCTTTCTCCTGTCTAAGAAAATCATAAAAGCAATAAATAGAATCAGAAACAATCCCCATAACATGTTCGCAAGCATCAAACCTCCCCTTCCTTATGCTACATCTATTCTTATTATTTCAAACCATATCCACACCTTCAATATATAGACGTAACCACCCAGTGGCGTCGTGATCAGTCGATATTCTTCTTGTCTTTACCAAGGACATGAACCTCATACTCATCATCTTTGATCGGTGCTGTTTTTTCTCCCGTCTGTATGAAAAGGTCAATTTCCTCTCTTATTTCTTCAGCCATTGCCTTCGAGCTTTCATCGGAGCGGTCAAGGGAAGTTTTGATTTTGATCTGCAGTGGATATGGATGGAAAGAGGAAGCAAAGCCTGTGACTGGATATTGCTCTGATTCCATCATTGCCTGGGCAATATCATGAATAGCTCCTGTTTCTTCCCAACGAATTTCCTGCTCTCTCGCTTTCTTTTCTACTTGACGAATATCAAGTTCAGGTGCTGCGTTATATTCAAGCCCTTCTTCTAACATAATCTCTTCCAAGAGGTCTAATCGCGTTTCTGTTTCAGAAACAATTACATTAATATATACTCCTTGAGTCGGGTTCATCTGAACCTGGACAGGAAACATCAGCTCGAACTCTTCTTTATGCAATCGTGACGTTAACTTTTCTTCAAGTTCTTTCGTATTTTTATAAAACTGTTCTATTTCCTCTTCGCTTACATCCGACGCCTGAGCTCTTTCTTCAAAAGGTTTTACAGAGACCGTGTAGTTCTGAAAACCATTCTCTTTCAAATGCTCCTCAACGATTGTGAGAACTTCTTTTCCATGACTCATTTCCATCAATTCAACGGTCACTTCTTTGTCGTCCCTACTGACCTGCATGTTTCCAATCTGGTATCCTTTTTGTTCCAAAGATTGGTTGGTATCACTGAAAAACGTTTCCATCCTTTCCATTCGATCTTCTTCCTGTGCAACAAACTGACTGATATATGGAATTTTCGCAATGACGTGTTCCATAGCTGGTGTGAATATCAAGCCACCTAAAAAAAGAACGACTACAGCAGCTGCCATCCACAGTCGACCAAGAGTTTTTTTCTGACGAGCTTCCGGTTTTTGCAATCGATCCAACACCTGCTCCTGATGTTCTTTTTCGAAATTCATATGCTGAATTTTTTCGGGATATTTCCATTTGTTACTCAATGACCTCTCCTCCTTTCAACATTCTCTTCAAGCTGTTCCTTGCCCTGTAAAGCCGGGTTTTAACTGTATTGACATTGACACTTAACAAATCAGCGATTTCTTCTACTGATAATTCTTCGTAATAATAAAAGATGATAACTTCTCTTAACTTCAGCGAAAGCTTCAGCACTTTTTGAAAAAGAACCTGGTTTTCCTCTTCTTTTAAAATTTCTTCACTAACACTGTGTGATTGGTCCCCTTTTTCTATCTTCATCGGTTCAAATGGAATCAGGTTCCGAAACGACCAACTTCTGACGTGGTCTTTACAATGGTTGACAGTTATGCGATACACCCAAGTTTTATAACTCGAACGATGTTCAAATGTATGTAGGTGTTGATAACAACGGATGAATACTTCCTGGGCTAAGTCTTCGGCAAGTTGCTGATCTTTCACATAGGTAAAAGCAACTCTCACGACCATATCCCCATAAGATTCCATCAAGTCGACTAAGATGTCTTTATCTGTTCTTCGCTTCATTTGTTCCTCACTCATACACCTTCCCCCCTTTGTCATTTTGTTTGACGAAATCAGTTACTCTAAGGTTCCATAAAATTCCTATGTGCTCATCTCAAGGCAATTCTTTTTACATACATAAGGAAATTTCTTACTATGAAAGTCATAAGGAGTGATAAGGATGAAAGAACAAGCGTGGACGAAAGAGGAGATTCCTTCCTTAAAGGGGCAAACTGTAATTGTTACTGGAGGGAATAGCGGTTTAGGATATGAATCTGTGAAAGTTCTTTCCAAACGGGGGGCGACCGTCGTTCTGGGATCAAGGTCGATGGAAAAAGGTCAAGAAGCCTTTTTATCCATTCAAAAAGAAAACCCGAACGCAGAAATTGATGTCATGGCTCTCGACTTAAGTGACTTACAATCAGTCAAAGACTTCGCAGAGGCCTATAAAGAAAAGTATGACAAACTTGATCTTCTGCTGAACAATGCGGGGGTAATGACGACGCCTTACGGCAAGACTCAGGATGGCTTTGAACAGCAGCTCGGCATCAATCACCTCGGTCACTTTGCTTTGACAGGGCATTTGTTCGATACGTTAAAGAAATCGCCAGGCTCAAGAATAGTCAATATTTCAAGCAATGCACACAAATCCGGAAAAATGAACTTCGATAACCTCATGTTTGAAGGGGGTAGAGGGTACACACCGATGAAGGCTTATGCACAGTCTAAGCTTGCCAATCTATTATTCACTCAAGAACTGCAGCGGAAAATCGAGGAAAATGGCTTAGACATGACCGTAACAGCCGCCCATCCCGGTATAGCAAGCACCAATCTTATGAGGCACATTGAAGATAAATTCCTCTTTAAGATTCTCGGTCGTTTGCTCGCACCGATGACACAGGAAGCTACAGAGGGCGCGCTTCCTGGTTTAAGAGCGGCAACAGACCCCGATGTACAAGGTGGAGAATACTTCGGCCCCGGAGGCAGATGGGAAATGAAAGGTGCCCCTGTCAAAGTTTCCCCGATAACGAAATCATACGATGTCATGGACGCCGATCAATTGTGGAAAATATCAGAAGATCTGACCGGCGTCAGTTATTCTTTCGATAAATAATCACAGTTGCCAAAAGCTGAAGAGGCCGTCCTCTTCAGCTTTTTAAATAGATAGCTCCATAGCCAGCGGAATGAAATGCCTTTATTCGGAATAACAGAAGGTGTATATTCACGGAGAGGAGCACCAGCATGGCTAAGAGAAAGCTCTGGATTACCTTTGCTTGACACTGACCGCGAACGGTGAGGGACTGCTGTTGGAGTGTTTGTGTGACTCCATAGTGTCCAACTTGTAAACGAAGCTTTTCCTAACGTTTTATTTTAACCCGCCCTATAAATATAGATGGAAGACCTATACAGGCCTTCCATCTTTTCTTTTAACCAGTCAGGATGTCCTCTTCAGGAGCTTTTACAAGATCAGGAGATTGTGTGGCAAAAGCGAAAGCAAAGGTCAAAGGTCCCAGTTTACCAATCAGCATGGTACCTATGATCATCACTTTACCAATGAAAGTCAAATCACCTGTCAGACCCATGGAAAGCCCGACAGTACCAAAAGCAGAGACACTCTCAAACAAGATCGTTAAAAATGGCGCATCTTCCGTCAAATTCAAAACAAATGTTGTGAAGATGACCACACACATTCCCGCAATGGTGAGCGCCAAAGCTTTGATAATGACATGATAGGAAAGGCTTCGGTTATATATGGAAACATGCTGCCTGTTCTTAAAAAAGGCTATTGTGGCAAGTAAAATCGCCAAAGTCGTCGTGAGTTTGATTCCACCGGCCGTGGAAGCACTCCCGCCCCCGATAAACATGAGAGTAATCATATAGAACAAAGTAGACTCTTCCATTTGACCAATATCCAAAGTGTTAAAGCCGGCGGTTCGAGGAGTCACCGCTTGAAAGTAAGAGGCTTGAATTTTCCCGAGCGTCGAAAAATCAGCAATGGTTGCAGGATTGTTGAATTCCAGTAAAAAGATGACAAAGAAACTAAGTATATTCAGGATCAGGGTACCTACAATCATTAACTTGGTTTGCAAAGCCAATCGCTTGAACTTTTTCGTCTTCCAAAGATCAAAGACTACTGTGAATCCGATTCCTCCTATCATGAATAATAGCGTGATGACAACATTGACGACAGGATCGATTACATATCCGGATAGACTGTCAGACCAAATCGAAAATCCAGCATTATTAAAGGCTGAAATGGAATGGAACACACTGGCATAAAGGCCTTGAAACCATCCATACTCAGGGACCCAGCGTACAGATAAGAAAACGACAGCGATACATTCTACAACCAGTGAAAAAAGCAACAACCTTTTGGCAAGCTTCACTACACCGCCAATTGTTGACTGATTTAATGCCTGTTTAATAATGAGCCGTTGCTTCAACCCGATTTTTTTCCCGATCGCAATATAGATAAAGACGGCAAATGTCATTATACCAAGGCCCCCGAGCTGAATGAGGAGCATGATCACTACTTGGCCAAACATTGTAAAGGCTGTCGCAGTATCCAGAACGATCAAGCCCGTCACTGTCATTGCAGAGGTGGATGTAAAAAGCGCATCAATAAAGCTTATCCCATTCGTTGTCGCAAAAGGAAGCATAAGCAATGCAGTCCCGAAAATAATGAGGCTCACAAACGTCACAATTAAAATTTGAGGGGGAGACCATGAATGATCTTTCATTTTCAGACCGCCAATTCTTTTATAGGATGGTACTTATTGTATAGCGGACCTTGTGTTTTATAAATATCTTTTTAAAAATTTTACATTTCTCATTGTCTCGACACTCTTTCCATCTCTAAGCGCGAACAGGCGAAACCACATGAATCTGCTCATCATTTCCGCGACTGCGAAGGATCAGTGGACTCATTGCCCCGTTGTAAAAGAGTTGGATGTCATCTCCTTTTATTGCTTTTAATGCTTCTAACAAAAAAACACTATCGATATAAATCTCCATCTCACCTTCCCCGGGAGCCTTTATTAAAGGGATGTTTTCCTCAATCATACCCACTTGAGGGGAAAAGGAAGAAATGTTCAGTGTCTTCTCTTTTGTTAAACGCAATTTAATTTGGTGATTTCCACTATCTTTCGCAAACAAACCGGCTCTGTCCACACTATACATCATACGATTCTTATCTATGACCAGTTCTACTTTTGAAGATTTAGATAAAAGAGCTTCCATATCAGGGAATGGTCCTTCAAGCAACTTTGAAATCAATGTTACTTGGCTCGATTCTACTTTGAAAAGTTGGTCGGTGATGTGGATCTTCAAACATTCCTTTGTATTCTTAAAAAGTTTCAACAGCTCTCTCACCGTTTTCGTAGGAATTGTACATGAATGATCCTTCCCGCTGTTTAGTCTTTTTTTTACAAAAGCTAACCGGTAGGAGTCCGTGGCTATCGCTTGCACATGATTTCCTGAAAAATTCAAATGAATGCCTGTTAATACGGGACGACTTCCTTCTTTAGCGGCAGCAAAAAGCGTTTGACGAACCAATTCCACTAAATCCATACTATCCATTGAAATGGAGCCGTCCCCATCGACATCAGGGATATGGAGATACTCTTCGGTTGAGAGGGCGGATAAGGAAGTTTTCACTTCCCCGGATTCCATCATCATACGTCCGTTTACTTTCTTCATGTGTACAGGACCAGGCATTTTCTTGACCAAATCCTGAAAGAAATCGGCTGGTAATACACAAACACCTGTTTCAATCGATTCGAATCCACCTTTATGGACGGGTATGACTTTCTTGATCATGAGCTCTCCATCACACCCTACGAGGACGAGCTCCCTCTCCCTTACCTCCATCTTTATTCCACTCAAGGCAGGAAACAGCGACTTTTTACCAAGAACAGAGGCTGTTTCAGACACCGCTTCCTCCAACATACTTTTATGTATTCGCAATTCCATAGATCTAACCCTCTCCCTTTCTACTCTTCACATTCGACACGAACGTACGTTTGACCTCCTTTTATAAAAAAAGAACTCCCTATATGTATAGGTAGTTCTTTTCAAACCCTTACCCAACAACCGGTGTATCCCGTTTATTCTTCACATCTTCGATGGCCTGCTGATGCTCTTGAAATATGTAAGCGGGTAGATCATCCAGCCCAAAGAAATGATTATTGTAGGACTCTTCATTGTCCTTCACCAACTCACCTTCATAGGAACGACAGATAAAACAAATTTCTACGATAGCCGCCTGATCTCCATTTTCAAATTCCCTATGCTTATGAGGACCAGAATAAATACCGAATAGTTCCATCTCGTTTAAAATCAACCCTGTTTCTTCAAAAACTTCCCGCCGCGCTGTCTCTTGAACCGACTCATCCAATTCCATAAAACCGCCAGGCAGTCCCCAGCTTTCGGAATCGGTCCGCAACTGCAGCAATAATTGGTTCTTTTCGTTAAAAACGAGCGCTCCTGCAACGACCATCAGCACCTTCTCATGGCCGACCATGGACCGTAAATGACGAATATAATCCATAATTGCCTCCTTTTTATGAAGATTCTCTTAACTCCCTATTCACCACATTCACCTTCTGCATTCGTCCTGATACGCGATACTCGTTCGTATTTAAGCGGAAATAATGACGGGCCCCTGTATAAGTGGTGTACCAAAGATTATTGATGATCATCATCTCTTTTGTTTTCTCATCCTTTTTAATCGGATGGAAGGAAGATCCAAACCGTTGATCTTTTCGTTCAATGACACCCAGTATGCCCTCTTCATCTAACCACATTGCTAAAATACCCTTCATCTCTTCCGCCCCCTTATTTAAGTTTGAATGGCTGATAACCGATTCAGCTTATAACTGTGATGGTTCCATTACTTTGACCAGTTCAAAGAGATGAACAAAGACAAAGAGACAGGAACCCCTTCCATTATCCCCATGAAATTCAGTTATGGCCTGTAAATCCGTTCGTTGTCTCTTAAAGTTAAGTCATAGTACTGCCTGCTGTCCTGTTGAAAGCCCCCTGCATTCCTTTCCCATAAGCCGGGATAGGAATTGTTCAATGAACCCGTACTTTCTGCCTTCTAACATTTATTATCATTCTCCAAACCCCACCCTTCCTTTTCTATAAATCAAGAATAACGCTGATTCACAAAAAACACCTCAGGTAGCGGAAGGATTTCACCTAAGACTTAAGATGGAGAATTGTTCAATTTATGGAAGAATCTCCCTTTACGTATGAATCCCGATGTTTTTCGAAACTTTTATACAGCAAAGACCGTATGTATAGATGAAAGGAAGGGTTTCTATGTATTTTCCATCAAAAAAAGACGCTTTTTACACCATTACTATTTGGGGTGTCATCCTTTTTATTGTATTCATCTACCTCTTTGGAGGGGAGCCTGTAGGATTCCAACTTGTTACTTATCGTGACCCCTTAGGTTATGTATTTGGAGGGCTTACCATCGTCGTTTTGTTATGGATTTGGTTCCAAACCGGCTACAAAGTAAAAAATGGTGATCTTCTCATCCATTCGGGACCATTACGTAAGCGGATTAAAATCAGGGACATCACAAAAGTCAAATCGATTAAAAGTCCAATGTCTGCGCCAGCCTTATCATTGGAAAAACTCGAAATCTTCCATGAAAATAACAAGACCACGTTCATATCCCCTCAAAATGAACAAGCATTTATTGAGGTGATAAAAAGCGAGAACGCTAAACTGGAGATTGATGCTGAACAAAAAAATTGAAACTACCCTTCTTCTTTCTGGTGCTAGGGCTTTAGCAGGTATCTGTTTTACCACCTAACACCATGTCTTCCAGTTTCGTATATGTATGCGACCGACTTTCCACATAAACTCTGACCTGGTCCACCTCAAACGATAGGGAAGGATGAAACTCACTCTCAGCAGCCGCAGCCATATCGACTAGCTCTTGTTTAGATAAACCATGGGACGTTTTCGCCAGTGTCAAATGAGGAACGAAATGATCCAGTTCAAAATAAGCATCGATTTGATGCTTTGAAGGGGCAGCCATTTGTACTATTTTCTTATGTAGACCATAAAGTTCTGCAGAGTGTACACTCAAATAAAGGACATCTTCCCCAAAAAATGCGGGTGCCCCTAATTCAACACGAAAAGGGTTCATTCCCAGACACGCCTCTCTCACTCGATCCAACCATTTCCGATCTGAAGTCAAACCTCCTTGAGCCTTTAAGGTGATATGAGGTTCGACGACTTTTGTAATCATCGTTCCGGCCCACTCTTTTTGAAAGAGTATGACCTTCTCCTTGAAATCTTCTGGTGGTACAAGGCCTATGAAATGCTGCATTTCCTCTCCCCCTTGGTAATCGTTCTACCTTGCCTTCCTTCATTACGATAACGTCACCTTGGAAGTTTCAGGAATTGGAAAATAATAAAGATCCGGAGATCAGACGCTCCCTCTTCAATAATGCGATGCGGCCACCATTTCTATTCGATCACTTTCAACCGTTTTCCATATTCCAATAAGCCTCGATAGGGATCTCCACTTATTCCTAAGACGTGGCAAAAGGCTGCTTCCGTTTTCATGCCTTTTCTCCTCCACACCAAAATTTCCTCCCTCAAACCAGGAATGGTTCGTAACAACTCCTCTTCTATAATCATATGTAAATACGCATTTTGTTCAGGGACCGGTTGAGGTTGTGCGAACACTTCAAACATAAAATTTCCATACGAAAAGTTCACCTTTACAACCTTCCGTTCTCGGATCATTTTCCTCTGTAATTGGAATCCTGCCATACGACCATAATCGTTAATCAAGCTGTGCTCTAAGAGAGGGAGATGATAAGCTTCCATAATGATGTCCAAGTCCGAATTTACTACGTAAACCCCTATGGGAACGGTGCCACATACAACAGGTTGAAAAGATCGATATTGGCTTAAGATCCCCAAGCGTTCTATAGCTTCATAGGCCCTCCGCTGCTTCGCACTTCCATTTTTCATCCGTTCATAAAGATGATTCATCCCTAACCTACTCTCAAATCTCCTGAGCTCGTTTCAGCCGTTAAATGGAACTCACCCTCTGCTTTTATGCCTCGCACTTCATTTTCCTTTTTCACATCATAATGAAAGCCCGTCCAGTTAATCTTTGCCTCTCCTGAATTCGAGTGGTAAATGAGTGTACAAGAACTTGGTTCTTCCTCATAGAAGAAACGGATATCCCCACTGGAAGTAGCAGCTTTCACATCGCCATGCATCTTTGTTGCTTGCACCCGAATTTCGCCGGACGAGGAACCGAACATGCCTGTGCCATAGTCAAAGTTCTCCCCAAACAGTTCACCGCTGCTTGTATGAATGTCTGTGTTCCTGCTTTGAACTTTTTTCAGTAAAACATCGCCACTTGACGTTTGAATATGTAGATTCTCTTGGACCACGTCTGCCACCGTCACATCTCCCGAGCTTGCGGTAAAGGTGGAATGGTTGGCTGCCAAACCGTCGACATCTATATCAGCAGAGGACGTTTCTACCTTGATCGACCTTATGGTTTCGGCGGGAACTTCTATCAATAGTTTCATATCTTTTCTCATTTGAATCCCGATCTTCGTTTTTTCTTCCATCACTTTCACAGTCAAGTTCTCCGCTTCCTGCTCATGGAAAAGGACGAAGTGTTTCCTGTCGTTTTCATGAACCGTACCAGATAGAGTGACCTTCCACTCGTCACCGTCCGCTTTCACAATCTCCACATCCACAGACGTCGATTCTACCTGAAGATTTTTAATTCTCTCATGAAAACTTGCCTGTTCATTTATGTGATAGGTCTTCTTTCCATTTGACCAGTGATAAAGAAGAGCAGCACCAACAACCGCTACCATTAAAATAAGTATCCATTCCATAAAAATTACTCCTTTATATTCCTGACTCACTTCTACCCTCTCTGAAAATTCGACAAAACTTTCCAATTCCCTCCCAGTCACAGAAAAAAATCCCTGTTCTATAATAAACAGGGATTTTTCCTATTGTTTTGATATGTTCTCGAGCTCCCATGCCCTGTAACTTGCACAATGGTTATCCCCGCATGTACAAATGATTTTTCATCCTCATGATACGGACGCGGTTATACCTTTGAACGATGATAAAAGGAAAGTTAAACATAATCGCATAAGCCACCATGACCCATCCCGCCCACGGTGGATTGAACAGGAAGAAAAAAGGAGCCGCAAACATCTGAAGCCAGTGGGATAATTCCGACCGATTCGTCTGCTTTTCAAAGCGCTCCCACTGTGTTGGCTCTCGTAAATGAGCCGCTGTTTTCCCTTTTCGAAACCACTTCCGCGCTTCCGGAAGCCGGTCTTTCCATTTTCTCACACCCAGACGCCCATAGAGCTTTGTACGCGTTTCCCACCTCTTCACACGATAGATGCCTGCGAAGACATTCACAAAGGCCACCGGCGCAACTGAGACAAGACTGCTCACGCCAAGATGGATGCACAGCCAGGCTAAGATATTGCCGATCATTAAGGTGAACTCCTTTTCTTCTCAACAATCGAACGGCCTTTCCACGTCGTTTGTTTCATGAAAAAGGTCTTCCACAAAGAGTAAGCAAAAACGAGTACGAAAAAGAAGAAGTGAAGCGGAAACAGGAGCACATCATACCACCTGAAGTTACCGATTTCTCTCCAGATCCGTGATAACAGAAAGGCTAAAACTATATACCCCAGGACGCCCCACCACCCCAAGGCAGGGAGGTTTACCAAAAAAGATAAGACGGCAGTGAGCCACACGACATTCAGAAGCGTCATGATCGGGGAAGCTGTTTTCGCCCCAGTCGAAAAGCTTTTGGCCCAACCCTCCATCACTTGTTTCAGATCGGAGTCATACATCCGCATATTCAATACGCCACGCCCGCTACAGGCTTTTGTTGTTAACCCTTGAGACGATGCCATTCTGGTAAAAGCCAGATGTTCGACGATCTCTCCTTTAATCGCTTTATGACCACCAAGGCTCCAGTAAGTATCAGCACCGATAACCAGACATGGACCGAACCCTCCCTGCGTACCGAGTTTTTCCTTAAAGAGGGTGGTCAACCCGGAAGATGCCGTAACGACCAGGTGAAAGACAGCGGAGAACTTTTCCCAAAAAGACTGCATAACGTGATAGGGATGTACGGTCATGACTTCCCTTCCCCTTCCAAAAGATTGCACCAATTGCTCAGACCCTCCCTCAGAAAACCACGTGTCCGCATCCAGGAAAACGAGCGTCTCCCCACTCGCTTCTTTCGCTCCGTTATAACACGCCCACGACTTGCCCATCCAGCCAGAAGGTAAAGGTGGCGTGTCCACCACTTTCACGCCGAAACTCTCAGCCACTTGCCTCGTCTCGTCCTCTGAATCATCATCGACGACAATGACCTCTCGAAGCAGGTCATTAGACAATAACGTTGGAAGCAAACGTTTGAGGTTTAACGCTTCATTCCTCGCTGGAATGATAAATGTGTACATCTCTGTATTCTTACGTTTTTCTATAGGAAACGATAATTTATACCAAAAAAGGAGCAGGGTGGATAAAACAGCCAGAATCATCACCCACATTCCGATCACCTCCATATGTACTTCCATTGTCACCTTAGAAACTCGTGATTATACAAAGACAAGACCGGGTACAATGGTTATTAAAAAAAAGAGGGTTCAATGATGCTTAAGTTATGGATGGCACGATTACTGCGACTTTTCCCCAATCAGGCGGAAAGAAACCTGATGGTCCCGTTTCGATATGTACATAGGAAAGTAAACATGATTGTAGATACAGAGGTTAAACCGACACCCATCAGCTTGTACTACCCGGATGCACCAGATGGAAATATTTTTCCGGTCTATATGAACATGCACGGGGGCGCCTTTATTATGAATGAAAAGAGGATGGACGATCCGTACTGCCGGTTTCTTGCGAATGAAACGGGATGCGTCATCGTCAATGTTGACTATGCAAAGGCTCCGGAATACCCTTTTCCAAAACCTGTGGAGCAGTGTTACGAGATCTATCAATGGCTGAAGGCGCATGCCGAAGAACTCCACCTTGATCGTGAACAAATGATGGTCGGTGGGCAGAGTTCGGGTGGGAACATGGCCGCTGCCCTTTGTCTTCTTTTGAAAGAACGCTCTGAGAGCCAGCCGCTTCTTCAAGTGCTGGCCTACCCTATGCTCGACTTCGTCACGCCGCATAGTGAAAAACCGGAACCTGACAAATGGCGGGCCAAATACCCGGAGGCTGCTCATTTCCTCAACTATTGTTATGTCCCGGAAAAAAATCAAGCGGAAGATCCGCTCGCCTCCCCTGTGAAAGCAGAAAAGGTGGAAGGACTGGCTCGAGCGCTATTCATCATTCCTGAATTTGATGCTTTTACTATGGAAGGAAAAGCCTACGCAGAAAAATTAAAACAAGCGGATGTTGAGGTAGATGTCAACATCTTTGAAGGCTGCAACCACGCTTTCACCCACCAGGGACCACGGGATCAAGCAGAAGAAGCCTGGAGAATCATCGCAAAAACGCTTCGCCAGGTCACAGAATCGTAACAAAACCTTACCGATTATCCTTTGCTCCCCCCTGCTTTTTGACTTATAATGACGATTAGTGTCGTATTGAGTTTTATTAAAGCAGGTGATCCATTGTTAGAATATAAAGTGTTAGGCTCCGACCCGACGAAGGAGTATGTCATCTTCCTCCATGGCATCGGTGGAAGCGTCAACATCTTCTTTCCACAAATGAAAGCCTTCCGAAAGTCTTTCAATATCATTGTCGTGAATTTACCCGGTCACAAAAATTCACCAAGCGTGTCGAGTTATAACGAGAAATTTTCCTTTGAATCCGTAACCGACGAAGTACTCGCAGTCCTTGATGATGTGGGTGTAGAAAAGGCCCATTTTGTAGGAATTTCTTTAGGTTCAGTCGTCATCCAACATGTCTTGTCCACCGCTCCGCACCGTATCCAAACAGCTGTCTTAGGAGGAGCGATAACACGGATCAATCTTTTGGCAAAGTTTCTTCTCATGCTGGGTACAATGCTTAAAAATGTTACTCCGCACTTGTATCTTTATTCATTGTGCGCACGCATTTTAATGCCCAGGAAGAATCATAAAGAATCAAGAGACGCCTTTATCCATGAGGCCTCCCAAATGAAGAGGGAAGATTTCTTAGGCTGGTATAACATCGTCTACTCTGTTCCGGACACATTTACACACGTGAATGAGAAAGGCGCATCTATCCCGAAGCTATACATCACAGGGGAAGGCGACCATATGTTCAGAGACGATGTGATGAAAGATACACGTCACATGCCGAACACATCCTTCGTCCTTCTATCAGGGAGTGGGCATGTCGTTAACTTAGATAAAACAGAGCCGTTCAACAAACTGGCCATTTCATTCATTCAATCACAGGGTCAGATGGATTTAACAGACGTAACGGAAGAAGTCATAAACTCCCATCACTAAAAAAAGCGCCGGCATTACGCCTGGCGCTTTTTTTACCTGGATTCTAATTGCTTTATCCATCGAACAGCCCAATACAAAACGATCCAGGGAAGGATATATTTGGTCACCCATTCCACCATTGCCATCAGTGTGATTACAATAACATAGGGATTCACACCAAATTGCGGCAGCGTGAAATAGAGGACGACGATGAAAGAGACACCAATCCAAACATCCTTCCACGCGATTCTCCTTCTTCCTATTTTCATATTCGCCTACCCCATTCCCGGTTAAAATGTTCCTCAAATACCTTAGCAGTTTTCACCTTGATTATGTAAGACTCTTAACAGTATCGTGAAATTGTTATGACGGTGATGACGCAACAAACTCCACTTTTATCCGGTCCGGATCCTCGAAATAAACCGCATAGTAATCTTCTCCCCCAGCAAATGGGTGTTGGTTTTCGTATAAAACGTTCACACCTCGCTCCTTAAGCATCATGGTCATCTCATCTACTCTTTCACGTGAGGAAGCATGAAAAGCAAAGTGATTCAAACCAGTCCTTCGTCTATGATAAGGAATGTCTAAATACTCCGTTTCTGTCTGGACAAAAACTAAGTAAGTTTCGCCTAACTTCCAACTTTGCCCTTCCACCCATTGCTGATAAGGCTTGTAACCTAGCTCCTCAAGGAACCAGCCCCAAAATTTTTCGGACCTTTTTAAATTGGATACATAGACTTCTACATGATGCAGTAAACCTTCAGACATGAAAATCCCCTTTCTATGCTTGATTCCACGTAATATATAGAGGTATATCTAAGTCACCTCTGGTAGTGAAATATTCTAACTGTATCCTGTCATCTCGTTAAAATCATACTCAAAAAAGGCCAGGAAGCGTCATTGACCTTACCATAACAATAAATCTACAAAACAAACAGACCCTTAATGGTAGAACGACCATCAACGAGAACCTTTGTAGGGGTACTCAACCTAGTAAGTTCGAGTACTTCCGGAATGGAAAGGATATTTCAAACAAGCTATTCATATACTCACTATAAGATAGGGGGGTAAATCGATGATCTTTATCATTTTCTTTCTTGCTGCCATTCTGGTGGTGACCGCTGCTGTGTATCTGAACCAGCTCGGTGACGTGATTAGTAAAAAGAGTTCCTTGAGCGGGGCTGTTGTGGGTACCTTTTTAATTGCCGGCGCGACTTCCTTGCCGGAATTGACGACCAGTCTTACTGCTGTTTATATAGATAACCCCGATATTGCGGTAGGAAATATGCTTGGCAGTAACGTATTCAACTTATTAATTCTCGCTTCCATGGATCTGATTTATCGAAAGAAACGATTCTTTCAAAGAATCAATCCCAATGCTAACCTGCCCTCTGCATGGACAGGCCTTGCTTTTTTAATCATCCTTTCCCTATCTCTTCTGTTCCCTGTACCTATTCAATTTTTTAATATAGGAATGGAAATGTATATCATTGTTCTCTTTTATCTATTCGTAATGAAATACCTTACCAGTGATGATGATGACGGTGATCACCCCCTTCCAGCTAAGGATATCCCTCTTTCAACGGCAATTAAAGGTTTTATATTAGCGGTCGTGGCGGTCTTTATATCCGGCAGCATCCTTTCCATTGCTGGAGACAAAATGGCGGAAGTAACAGGAATGAATGCTAGTTTTGTAGGCAGTTTTTTAATTGCAGCCTCCACCTCATTACCTGAATTAGTAAGCGTCCTGGCCGCTTTTAAACTGGCGAACTATAATATGGCGATCGGCTCCATCCTGGGAAGTAACTTATATAATATAAAGTTACTGGTATTGACTGACTTGTTGTATCAAAAAGGACCGATATTAAAATCCATCCAAGGGACCCACATCTACCTGGCTTTACTTGGGATCGCTATGACTTTATTCTTTATTTATACACTGATGAGGACAAGGCAAGTGGATCGTTCGTGGAGTTCATGGAATTATATCATGCCTTCTTTAGTCGTCATTACTCTATATTTTGTGATTTCTTATCGTATTTTCTTTCTTTAATTCCCTTCTTGTGCAAGAAAGGCTGAGAGTGAAGGGTACCCTCTACTCTCAGCCTTTGTCCCATTCTTATTCTGCTGTAAATTCAAATGTTTCTTTATAATCGCCAGCTTGAACAGTTAGTGACACCTTTCCATCTTTGAGGAAAGTGATCGTCTGATCTTCACGGTTAAACACAGCCGTAGCATCCGTATTATTTTCACCTTCTTCAGAAATCAATAGATTATCCGAACCTTCATAGCGGATTGTCGCTGGATAGTCCAACGGAAACTCCCATCCAGCTGATTGGTGCCCAGTCAACTCTACTTCCACCGTCTCGTTTAAAGGGTAGCTTGCTTTTTCCACTGTCATATCCTGCAAAATCGGTCGGATATCAGCTTGGATCCAAGGGTTTTTCTCCAAGCCTTGGTAAGACGGGTGGTGGAGACGGTGGTCCGGCTGAAAGTCAGGGTCAATACTCATTACTGCGTAATTGAAGAATCCTCCATCATCTGGAGCACCATATGTTCCTTTCCCGATCGGCCCGGTAATCATATAAGGAATACCGTCTCTACGGTCAAGGTTGACCAGCGAAGCATGAGCGGACATAACCATCGCGGGTTTACCGCTGTCTTCACGAAATTCTGTCAGCCATCCTTCTAAAAGATCTGCCTCTTTCTGATCGGATAATGCATGAGCAGCATCCGGAAGAGGGTCTTCTAATGGGTGGTGGCCGTAGACGAATACATTGTTGATCGATGGATCTTTTTCCGCTTCATCCAGAGCGGACTTGATCATGAACCATTGTTCTGCATTGCTGATTCTAAGTCCACCTTTAGAGGTATTGATTTGGATGAATCTCGTTCCTTTATGATCGAAGACTTGATGGTCCGGACCGAAGTATTCCTTGAAGTTGTCCAGGTTTCCTGACCCATAAACTTCATGGTTACCCGGAGAAACATAGTACGGTTTATCAAGGTTATCTTCAATTAAGTCCTTGGCAAACTGGTACTCTTCATCTGTGTCAAAATCCACAATGTCACCGTTGAACAAAACAAAATCCACATCCTGTTCGTTAACTGCCTGCAGCACTTCTTCTGAGTTTTGAATTTCTTTGCTGTCTTTATTTGCACTGATCAACTGCATATCAGAAATGACGGCAAACTGCCAATCTTCTTCCGGCAGTTGTCCATAATCTAAAATAAGCGGGTCTTCTGTTTTTTCTTCTTCAGGCATGTCCAGCTTCTGGGCCACTTTTGCCTGAATATCATCGATGATGATCGAACCTTTATCTTGTTTGTTCCGATCTGTCTCCACCAGGTAAATCCGGTCCAAAACAAGAGGATATTCTACACCATTCGGCACTTCTGCCTCCACGTATTTCCAGCCGTCCCAATCTACGCTATAGTCCAGGTTCAATGTATGGTAGACATTGTTGCTGTCTTTGACTCTTGCACGAAGCCAATGACCGTTTCCTTCTGTGCCGTACACATTGACGCCGATTTTCTTCACATCTCCGTCCATCTCTAAACGACGGTTCGGAGGAAACATATAAGCCGCTCTGGTTCTTGTCGTTGTCGTGAAATCATAATCCAATTTAAGGGCGTTACCATCGGTTAACTCATTGTCGATATAGTTGAGTTCTGCCCCGACACTGGCAGGATATTTGAATACTGTCCACGGATTCGATTCATTATCAAACGTTTCCGCCATTTCAGTTTTTAGTCCAATCGTTATCCCCAGGTTTGTGCTTAATTCACCTGCTTCCGCTTTCACGATCGATGCTCCAGAGTCCACCAGTCCTTTAATCGTAAAGGAACCATCCTTATTCGGAGAGATTTCCAATTGGTCCTCGTCATAAGTCAACTGCACATCCGTCGGCTCCACGTAGGTTTCGTAACCTTCTTCATCTTTCCCTTTGACCGTAAACGTAGTCGTTTCTCCTTTTTCCATCCCTATTTGAGAAGGCTCGATCGCAAGTTCTACAGGCTCACCGAGGACTTGAATGTCTTTATACGTATCGTCCCCCCGGTACTTCGCACGAATTTGATCTTCTCCCGCGTGTTTGGCAGTAAAGATATTTCCGTCAAAGGATCCTGCGTTTCCACCTTGCCATTTAACATCGTTTTGATTGATATCGACTGGAGCGTAGGCTGTATCGTATCCAGAGGCTTGAAACACTCGGCTGAAGCCTTGTAACACCCGAGTTGAGTTGGTTTCTATGTTGAATCCATCAAGATTCCCTGTTGCGGCTGCACTATAAATACCTACACCATTCGGCACCGCTCGTTCACTGCCGTCGGAAGGACTGTTGAACACATTCAACTTATCCTTTCCAAGCTCTCTTGCGACAAGAGTAGAAGACCCGCCCCCGTCTAAATTAAGAGCATTGTATGCCCCTTGCTCCTTCATAAAATGAGCGAGTTCAAGCATCGTCATGCCACGACTATCCGCCTGTCTTCCATCAATGGTGACAAGAACCATCTCCTTACCGTCTTCAGAAAATCCAACAGCCGTTCTTGGATGACGGTCACCATGATCACTTGTATTGATTTCCCCGTCTTTGAGGAGCTGAGTACTTCCTCCAACCGCGAAATTCATATCTTGATAGGCTGGTAAGGTGGAATAGGACACCTGAACCTGATCTTCCGCTGCAAGTTCTTTCAAAGGAAAAGCTTCTTCCCCTTTCCCGACAATAAGCGTTTCGTCTTGTTCGAGCGGTTTGCTATAAACCTGGTTACTTAACACTTCTACTACTCGCTGAACTTTAATCAGCACCTCTGTGTAATGATCAGAACCATTCATCATGTGGGAACGGTCAGCTTCTCCCCATGCGGAGGTGTACATCACCATCTCATTAACATAGACAGTGGGCTGATTGATTCCATCTAGTTTCCAGGACCCTGCTTCTGTTTGTATTTTGCCTTCAAGAAGCGCATTGGCGATCGAACCGATCCCCTCATTAGAAACGGAAGCATGCGTACGGCCATCCCCGCTTTTTAAAAGTTCACCGTCTTTCACCATGGTTCCTATGGGAGCGTTTGTATTGCTTATGTCAAAAAAGTCACCATTCACTCCAGCAATGGCTCCAGACTCTCTCATTTGGTCACTGATGGGAGCTTTCTCTGTCACACTTCCAGGTGTAAGAAGATCCGTAGAAAGAGTATTTTCCGACAAGTTGGCTTTCAGAACATCCGCACGAAGCCATCCGGCTACATCAAAACGGTCGATTTGGGTTAATGTCAATCCTAAAGCAATGGGAGTCGTTTCTTTCTCTTCATGAATAACAGGGTGAAGGACTTTCAGAGAATCAGAGGATGTTGTTTCTGTTACCGGAGTGTCTGAACTTTGTTGTTCCTTGGCGAGTACGGTCGTAGTAGGCATAAGCAGCGAAGCGGCAAGCATGGTAGATAAAAAAGGCTTGTACGTCACGGAATTCTCCCCTTTATGTATGAGTTTGTAAAATATCTTACACATTCAATTAAAAAGGATAAGTTTGAATAGGGTGTAAATCTGAGGTGTGTTTTATATGAAGATCATTGATTCTTCCGTTGGAGGGCCAAAGTACTTAAGTATGTCAGAAGATTAATAGAAAATCTCCATCAAAAGTTTAGTAAAGGTGTGAAGGACAGATAGAAAAATAAAATTACTTTTTACATCACAAATCATAGAATATAAAATATAATTGACGTTTTTCCGTGTGTTACATAACATTAATGAAGAAGGAGGAGATGAACACCTTTGAAAAACAAGAAAATGAAGATTGCCCGTGCAGAAGCGGATCTTTCTCAAGAAAAGTTAGCAGACATTGTCGGAGTTACAAGACAAACGATAAATTTGATCGAAGCTGGTAACTACAACCCTAGTCTGAAATTATGCACGGCCATATGTAAAGCGTTAAATAAAACGTTAGATGATTTATTTTGGAAGAATGATAGATGATTGCTGTTTTACTTTTACCAATGGTTATGGACCTACTTTAAATTTTTGTAAAAAAACAGACACACAAATGTTTGAATCATAACACAAAAGGGTAATATTTTTAGTTATTCTACATGTTATAATGACCTTAACTTTAACGTGAGGTGAGAGAACATGTATAGGATTATTAGACAGATAGACAACGATAAAGAAACCTTAAAGAATTCAAGCTCATCTACCACCAAATACATTCATGATTACGAAGAAGCCGTTTTGTTGAAAAACCAGCTTAATACAAATTCATCATCCCCTCATTATGAATGGATTGTAGAAAAAGTGGACTAGACTTTCTACTATGAATGGTTTGAATAATCCTCACAGATGAAAGTCTTCATCAGGAAATTAAGCTTTCATCCACACACTCATTCTTCCGTTATATATTATATGAATTTAATAGATAAATAATAAAAATGACGATGTACACGGAATCAATGAGAGCAAGGTATAAGGCTATATTCGATTTTTTTACTTTTTCCAAACTGTAATGGAAGAAACAGTCGTATAAACTTATGGCAAACAAAATGAATGATACAACGATAACCCATGTATTCACTGTGATTAACACGGCAAGCAAATAAATGAACCATCTTCGAAAAAAGTTAAAAATCAAAACAATAAGAAGCAAAGACATCGACTGCGGGTTAATTTCCAACTCCTCATCAGAGGAAAGTGTGGCAAGTCCCTTTTTTATATTTTTGAAATCTCTTAGAAAGTCAAGATTCAAAATCAAAACAATTAGGGAGTAGAGCACAATATAAAAATGTTCATTTCCTCGAATCATCTCCGACAAAGCTGATCACCCCACTATTAATGGACTCAGTACAAACTCCCCCATATCTGCCTCTAACGCCCTACGGATCAGATCACAAGGCCGTCCGTTCCCCCATCCTATATAACTTAAAAAGGTTAACATGTTTGAAGCAGTTTAGCGTCACAAGCCTTTTCATAAAATTCTATAGGACCTGCTTCACCGATCACAGCATATTCGTAGCCTAATTCCGCCATCTCGTTTAAACATTTAAACAATAAATCTCTTCCAACGGCATTCCCACGCTTTTTATTTGAAGTACCCATAGGACCGAACAGCCCTTTTTTATTCCGCACCGTATCATAGCAGGCAAAACCTATGATCTCCTCACCATAAATGGCAATATAAATGGGCAGAACTTCTTTTTCAGTCATCGCATTTATATGCTGAAGCCATCGTTCACCAAACTCATGAATGACAAAGGACTTTAACCCCATCAAATCCGAATGAGCTGCCCTTCTCATACAGTGTTTGGAAATCCGATTTCCATAATGTTTTTTAAAATGATCTAAGTTAACGAATAGATCTCTCGGGACACAGGCGATATTTACAATCCCATCCACAACACCATCCGTTAACATAAATCGCAATTGAGCATCCGACTGAAGAATGCTTTGAATCATATGCCCTTCATTTATAAGCGTTTGACCATAGTTTTTTCTTTTTTTATTGGATTCTTCGAAGATTAAGACAGCATCCATAGAAATTTTATAATGACCGATGAAATTGAAGTCAGCACCAGCGTTTCTACTCCATTGGTTTAAGATCTTCACATCGAAATCTTTACCCAGCTGGTGATATAAGTACAAATACAGTTCACTACAAACACCTGTGGCTTCTCTGCAGGCAGCAATAAACAAATCAACGGAAGTAATAATCCCCTCCTTACTCATTTGATTTGCTATTTGGAGGATTCGCTCCATTCTATTCGTAAACAAATAATCATTCATTTCTACTCCCCCGCTTTTTAAAAAAATAAGAGTTGAAGGTGTCCTAACGTTTTATGATAAAAAAATTAAAAACCGATCCTTTTCGAAAGTTTAAAAAGAGAAATCAGACTTCTGCGTCCTGTACTGCTTATACATAAGGACAATCCACCCCAGCATATCTTCATAAAAAAGCACAAAAGGAGGGGCGAAATGATTATACACGCGGGAGAGAATGGTGATTCCTTATGGAAAATTGCCCAGCGATATGGGGCCGATCTCAATCAAATCATCTTACTCAATCAATTGAACAACCCCGATGTAGTCGTGATCGGGCAGGCACTGGTCATCCCTGAGCCGGATAAAGAATACGTCGTCCAACCGGGAGACAATCTATGGAACATTGCCAGCCGCTACGGCGTCCGTGTACAGGACCTTGCTGAGAAAAACAACATTGCAAACCCTGCGCTCATTTTTGTCGGTCAAATGCTCCTTATCCCCTTTACAAACTACACGGTGCAGCCAGGTGACAGCCTCTGGCAGATTGCCAATCAGTTCGGGGTCTCTGTTTCAGAGATTGCTGAAGCAAACGGTATTCAGAACCCATCCGTCATTTCTGTAGGTATGCCACTGGTTATCCCATCTCCTCTTCGTCCAGTGAAGGAAATCAACGCCTACATTACGAGGACCAACGCAGAAGGAGCAAGTGAAGTGAACACACTTGGCAGCCATTTCACCTACCTCTCTCCTTTCACACGCACCATCCAGGCTGATGGAAGTCTGACAGATTTAGATGATGCATCTGTTTTACAAGCGGCCGCAGCCCAGAACATTTCTCCACTACTGGTCGTCACCAATTTCATTGGAGGCAGTTTCGATTCGGACCTTGCGGCTACCTTCTTACGTAATCCAGGAATTCAAGATACCTTCATTAATAATCTTTTGGCACAGATGCGTTCGAAAGGATACTCGGGTGTAAACTTTGACTTTGAATATGTGTACCCGGAAGATAAAGAAAACTACAATGCCTTTCTCAGGAAAGTCGTCAGTCGCCTGCGTCCTGAAGGTTTCAGCGTCTCCACCGCCCTTGCACCTAAAGTCCGTGAAGATCAGCAGGGGCTGCTTTATGAGGCGCATGATTATGAAGCCCATGGTGACATTGTCGATTTCGTGGTGCTTATGACGTATGAATGGGGATGGTCCGGTGGAAGGCCGTGGGCCATCGCACCAATCAACAAAGTCCGTGAAGTACTCGATTACGCTGTCACGGTCATTCCCCGCGATAAAATTCTGATGGGAATGCCTTTGTATGGAAGGGAGTGGGAAATCCCCTGGGTCCAAGGGACTTATGCACGAACGGTCAACCCACAGGAAGCCGTTCAACTTGCCGCAAGGTACGGGGTACCTATCCAATATAATGAAGAATACCAATCTCCCTTCTTCCGATATACAGACGAAAATGGACAACAGCATGAAGTATGGTTTGAAGACGCAAGAAGTGTGCAGGCCAAATATGATACAGTGGAAGAATATGGTTTAAGAGGCGCGAGTTACTGGGTGCTGGGCAGCCCTTTTCCACAAAATTGGCCGGTCCTTCAACGCCATTTCAAAGTGAAGAAAACGTGAGGGCTCCTCTCCTTTGGAGGCCCTCTTTTATTCATCCAGTATTTTCACAGTAAAGCCGCCCGCTTCTACTCTTTTCATTCTCCCTTCTACTTCTACGATATAAATGAAAGGTTCACCCGTAGGATGGATGGCTCCTACCTTTTGATTCCTTTCTTTGAAAAAGGAACGGATTTCACGTTCGTCTTCACGGTCTATCCTGCCAGTCTTTTCACCATCTCCTTGATATGTAAAATCGACCTCTACCGCGTCAGGCTCACTCCTTTGATCATAAATGCCCTGCAGCAAATGGATGACTTCTGCAAAACCTAAGAACAAAAGCCCTGTCACCAGACTGCTGATTAAAACGGTCGTACCTTGAACTCCTGCGCCTACCCTCTGGTCAAGAATGATGATCATGAACGAAATCACGCCGAGACCTATAACCCCAAATCCACAATAATTCAAAAGCTTTGCGATTGGATTGAATCTCTTCACCTTTCACTCCTCCTTTTAATGGACAAACGAGGTGGTAATAAAAAAGCCAAGCGGAATCGTCAACCACAACGTAAGACTGGTCATCACAATGTCCACATACGGGACGGTTTCCCACTCTCTTTTTGAAAAGTAACGCCAGACAAAATAAGCCCCGGCTCCCCATATTAGAAGAAGGAGGAAAAAGTCCGGTTCTACTACGGTTGTACGCGGACGGCTTTTGACCAAAGGTCCATTTGAGAAATAATAAAAAATCCAAAAAGCAGACAAACCACTTCCTACAATATTTCCTATAACAAGGAAAGGCTTCAGCTTCAAGAAGAACACCCCTATATGTGAAACATTTACAACATAGAATCTATACCCTTTCCTGTATGCCCTCTAACGTTACGGGACCAACGATCATGGTCCAAGTCTATGTAAGAGTCTTTCACTCTCCTGAACGAGTTCAACGTATTGAGCACCCACATGAAAAGCTGCAAAAATATAGAAAGAAAGAACTACACCGATCATCACCGGTTTCCATTTTTCTGGGGTTTTTATTACACCTTCCAATGACACTTTCCATACCCTCGACAACCATTCCAGCAAGATTGCATACACGGCGACTAATATAAGCATAATGAGCGAAGCGAACGTCTGTTTAAAATGACTATCCATTAAGTAGATTTGTACCTTTTCTCCTGAGGTGAGCTTTGGGGTGGAAACCTTTTGGACGATATGACCGCTCCAATTATATTTTTCTACCGCACCATCATCCTCCACCAGCGCGATGCCAAAAGGAACAGCATAACCTCCTAAAGAAAGGTAGGAATGGATGACCAAAAGGCAAGGAATCACCAAAATTGGAGATAAACGCAACCACTTTTTTCTCAAAATGATCCTCCTCTATTCTTTCTTCTCAACAAGCCGTTCCTTGATTTCTTTTAAATGTCCGATTTGCTCCTCTTGTTTTTCTGTTATCCGATTCGTCATTTTTTCCAACGTTTTCGTAATCGACCATAAGGAAAGAATAATGACGATACTTATGAATACAGCCACTTGTTAACACTCCCTTTGTCTGTTTATACGAACAAATCGTTCACATGTTTCATAGAGAGAAGGATTTTTATCATGCAGCTATAAGGATAAACATCGAAGATAGAACGGATCACCTAAACGATCAAAGTAAAACGTCTAGAGTAAGATAGCTCTAGACGTTCCACAAGTCCCTTCCGGTTTAGTATCTCAAGTACTCATTTTTGCTGCATTTTCCTAACATTCTCTTTGTGAAAAGGTGAATTCAAATCCTCATCAACCACACTGAATGCATTTTGATCCGGGTCGAAGAAGTCGAAGTGCTTCATTCCCCCAAATTCGTGAATATCTGTCGTCTCAACCCCGGAATCATTCAATCTTTTATATGCAGCATCTATATCAGCTACGACAAAGTTGAAATAGACATTCCTTTGGTTCTTTTCTATAATGAATTCCGTAGGCTGAGGTTCAGACACCTCAATAAGACCAAGCTGGGCGGATCCATAAGGAAAGAAAAATCCGGCGCCTCCCTCCCAACTGTCTATTTCCCGTACATCCAAATGTTCTTCATACCATCTTTTCGATTTCTTAAGATTCGTCACGGGGACGAATACACTACCAACTTGAAACATGCGAACCCCTCCTATTTTTCATTCAACACTCTAACGATTCTGAGAGACAAAAAGTTACATAAGGGAGCAACTTTTTTATGAACATTGATAAAAATCTAGTTACCAAGTTATATAAGTACTGCCTTCTTGTTACGAAAGACCCCCATTATGCGGAAGACCTCGTTCAGGAAACCGTGTTAAAACTCTATCAAAAGCAAGAAGCTGACTCTGTTCCTGACCACTCTTTTTCATATGTAAAGACAACAGCCAAGCATTTATGGATTGATGAAAAAAGAAAGAGTAAGCCATCCTTTCCGTTTGATGAATTGATCCACCAGCCACAGGAAGATTTTGTCGAGTACGAGAGCCTTATCGAACTTTTACTGGCAGCTTTACCTCTCAAACAGGCCATGCTCCTGACTCTAAAAGATGTCTTCCACTATTCATCAAAAGAAATATCAACCATGCTTCGAATCAGTAATGCTTCAGTGAAAACAACCCTTCACCGTACCAGGAAACAATTGACTCGCATGGATCCATTAACAACAGAAAGTCATGTTGCAGGTTCTACCATCCAAAGGTTCGCCTTTGCCCTGAAAGCCGCGCATCCTGAAAAGCTCTTTTATTATTATCGTTTATTAGAGTCCGCCAATTATAGAATGAATGCCGACCAAAAAACCTTTTATGTGGTGGACCCTTCAGGAAATCTCTTAGAGATTGCAAAATCATAAATCAAGTAAAGACCATTACTCTTTCATCTGCTCTTCAGATGTTCCTACTTTCATTTTCAGTAAAAGTACCACTGTATCATCATGAAGCATCTGCTTGACCTGTTCGTTATCCTGTAAATCAAACGTTTGTATCGACCCGGAAGTAGACTGACGATAAGCACCCAATATGACTTCTTCGCCTAATTCAAGTTCGAGCCCTTCTTCATCAACCGCATACTCCCACGTACTGATGCCCGTTTCATTCAGCGGAAGCGGACTCTCCCTTGGTATTAAAGAAACACCTGGAGCATACACGTGCAGCATCGCTTCATCTCCTCCGCCTCTAATGATTCCCATCCCCAAATGTCCTTCTTCATTCTGCTCGGGACTTTGCCCATAAGAAAGCTCGGCTAATGGTTCGTTTATTTTTTCACCGTTTCGATATCCTTCCATCCAAACTCTCACCCATCGTTCATCTGCGCTTGGAAGGGTGAATTGAAAATCATGGATTTGACCAATTCCTAATTCTTTGTAAGTGATTTCATATTCTGAGTCAGGATTCGCCTTTATGAAGGGATTTGTTCCCTCAGCCATCGCACAGCCGGATAGGATGCACAAGACGGTCAATAGTAAGAGCCTATTCATGTTTCACCTTCTTTCCGCCTTCTTGACCTACTCCATTCATTATCCCACTTTCTTTATTTTCTGTAAATTTCACCCACAACCGCTAATGATAAAGGGAGTTGTAAAAATAATAGAGAACATATAAAATCCATATATACCTTGATATCTGTACCTGAAGGAGCTTCTTTATGTTCAATAACCTAAAAACAAGATTCAATCAATACTTTGACCGTCTAACTCCTTTTCAGGTAATTGTATTGTTCTACGCTACAGCCGTCATTGTTTCCACCATTCTTGTAAGCCTGCCGTTTTTACATAAGGAAGGCGTAAGTTTAAGCTTTATTGACGCTCTTTTCACTGCCGTCAGTGCCGTGAGTGTAACTGGATTGACCGTTGTATCTACGATGGATACGTTCAACACTGCGGGATACTTTGTTTTGATGTTCATCCTGCAGTTCGGTGGTATCGGTGTCATGACACTGGGAACATTCATTTGGCTGATGCTTGGAAAGAAAATCGGCTTAAAGAGAAGACAACTTATTAAAACCGACCAGAACCGCTCGACATTTGCTGGAATGGTCAAGTTGATTAAACAGATTTTATTGATTGTTCTGCTGATTGAAACCGTCGGTGCGATCATTTTAAGCACTTACTTCACCCAATACTTTCCAACAACAGGAGAAGCGATCGTTCAAGGCATGTTTGCATCTGTCAGTGCGACGACGAATGCAGGCTTTGACATTACGGGTGTGTCGCTTGTAATGTTTGAAAATGATTATTTTGTTCAATTCATCAATATGCTTTTATTGACACTTGGAGCCATCGGTTTCCCTGTACTCATTGAGATCAAAGACTACCTGACCCATAAGCAGAAGGACGTCATCCACTTTTCCCTGTTTGCAAAATTGACATCCGCCACATTCGGAGTGCTCGTGGTCGTTGGTACGGTTCTGATCTACCTATTAGACCGAAACCATTTCTTTGCAGACAAATCCTGGCACGAAGCCCTCTTTTATTCCCTCTTCCAATCCGTGACCACAAGGAACGGAGGACTCGCAACCATGGATGTAGCAGAATTCAGTGCACCGACCTTGCTGGTCATCTGCATTCTCATGTTCATTGGTGCTTCCCCAAGTAGTGTAGGAGGAGGAATTCGGACAACGACCTTCGCCATTAGTGTATTAACAGTCATCGCTTATGCCCGTGGAAAAAGCCATGTCCGTGTATTCAGACGTGAAATCGATCCGGATGATATCTTCCGTTCGTTCATCGTCATTAATACAGCGATTGCCATTACAGGCATTGCCGTTATACTATTGAATTATTTCGAACCGCAGTTTTCTTTGATGCAGATCTTATTTGAAGCGTGTTCCGCATTTGGTACTACCGGGCTGTCGATGGGAATCACTCCTGACTTCCATACATCCGGAAAAATCATTATCATCACCCTCATGTTTATAGGAAGGATCGGCATCTTCTCCTTCTTGTTCATCATTCGAGGGAAAGGCATCAAAGACAAATATCATTACCCGAAAGAACCGATGATTATCGGCTAACAGGAGGAAACCAACAATGAAGAAAACATTTGCTGTTGTAGGACTCGGCCGTTTTGGCGGGAGCATTTGCAGAGAACTCAGCCGAGAAGGCATGGAAGTCCTGGCTTTGGACCTTGATGAAAACAAGGTCAATGAGTACCGGGACATCGTCTCTCATGCTGTCATGGCTGATTCTACCGATGAGCTCGTACTCAAAGAGTTAGGATTCAGAAATATTGATCACGTCATCGTAGCTATCGGAGATAACATCCAGGCAAGCATGCTGACAACCTTGATCTTAAAAGAGATGGGCATACGCATGATCACCGTCAAAGCACAAAACGATTACCACGAGAAAATATTGAACAAAATCGGGGCCGATCAAGTCGTGCACCCGGAACGAGATATGGGAAAACGTATCGCTCATCACATCATCTCCGATAATATCCTTGATTATATTGAGCTATCCGATGATCACAGTGTCGTTGAGGTGAAAGCAGGAAGAAAAATGAGTGGAAAGACGCTGATTGATTTGGATATCCGCGCCCAGTACGGGTGTAACATCGTAGCTATCAAACGAGGAAAAGATGTCATCGTTTCCCCGATGGCCACCGAACAAGTGAATGCAAGCGACATTCTGATTGTCATCGGAGCCGATAAAGACGTCAACCGCTTTGAAAAAAACCTCGTCGTCGAAGATTAATAAAAGCAGCAGCTGTCACACAGCTGCTGCTTTTTTCATGAATTCAAATATCATTGGATTCACACGGGTAACCAGCCCATAAACATTTCGAAATATGATCGGAAATCCAATCAGATTCATAACGAAACTCATCCAAAATCCTACGTCCCCTATCAAAAGAGCTGTGGTTAACAAAAAAGCAACAGCGATTATGTACATAGAAACAGCCACCCAATAATATAAAGTCAAAAGCTTCGATTCCTATAAGGGTGACCAAACAAAAACGAAACCATCTTCTTCACAAACCCATCCTTCATTTTTCTACAGATCAAAAGTTTCTTGGATTTTCTTTGCTACAACCCTCGGTTCAAGTTCTGTATTCGCGATCTTGATGTAGTTCTCCTCTGTTATTTCACCATCTTCGGTATTCATCCGTAAGTGGTCCATCGAAGCAATCATCCTTTTCTCCGATTCTTCCACATCTCTTTTGGAAGGTTTATGATCAAGTCTGTTGGGCGTACGGTTTCTCCTGATTCTTTCATCGGAATCCGCCTCCAGTTCTACGAAATAAACGTCTCCACCTTCCCTTTCGAAGATATCAACGATCGTTTCGACAAACGCCCAATCTTCCTGCTTATTAAATGCCCATATAAACGTAAAGATCATTCCATATTCATCACTTTTTGCATAAGTACGAAAGATTTCTTCTCTGAACATTTGTGACAAACGCCACATCTCATCAGTGAAACCAAAAAAGGCTGAAGCAGTTCAATGGTCATGTGATTGTGAAGAAGCTTCAACCCCGTTATTTTTTCTAATTCCTGCCCGACTGTCATTTTACCGACAGCCTGAGGGCCGAATAATAAAACAAGTTTAATCACGTTCACCCCTCTTCCTTTATCACCACTAAGCTTTCCTATCTTCTATTTTTCACTCCATTTAAAATAACGAGAAGCAAGCACAATGGAAGCAACCGCAATTCCAAGCAAAATACCTACTTCCAGGCCATAATCTGAAATAGGAGCTTCATTCCAGGTGCCGCGGAGCAATTGAATGACATAGTACAACGGTAAAATCTTCGCTACGTACTGAAGAATCGTCGGCATCATCTCCAAAGGAAACGTAGCCCCAGAGAGAAAAAGCATCAGGTTTAAAAAAAGCGAGCTGATGGCCGCTGCCGACTGCGTATTTTTTGCCAGTGACGTAACAAATAAAGCGAACGGGAAAAAAGCAAGGATGCTGATCAATAAAGCAAGAAGTGTACTTCCGATATACACCGGGGGCTGAAGGTCGTACATGACCATCCCGAAAACCATAAGCAGGAGGGCAGATATGAGAAAGATCACTGTTCCCTGGATCGTATGGGCAGCGAGAATTTTCCAAGGTTGGAGGGGGGTCGACTGATACCTGCGCACTATAGCCGGCGAGAACCGTTCCTAAAGTGAAAAACGAGGTCGTGACGATATTGACACCGATCCAGGACGGGATGAAAACTTCAGCGAATGTAAATGGGCCGGCCATGTCACCACTGAACATCGAGCCGAACAACCAGATCATCACAACAGGAAAGAGGAACGTCCAGAAAACACTGAGACGATCACGGAAGAACATTTTAGTTTCCAAGTTTGCTAACTTCACTACCGTATTCATCCTGTTTTCTCCTTTTCTAAGTATTGCACGAACAGATCATCTAGAGATCCTCGATCAAACTTAAAATTCTTCAATGCTATGTTTTCCTCGTGACAATAAGTGAAAATTTGATAGGCCGTTTGTTGGAGGTCCTCACTGAACACTTTGAAGTCGTTGCCCTCATTCTCCACCCGAACCACTTCACCTAATGTCAACAGGTATTCATAGGACATCCGTTCACTTTCAAAACCGATGTAATGGGTCGCCACATCGTCAAGAAGAGCATCAGGGTTGTTCAAGGCTTTGAGCTCCCCGCTGTAAATCATGGCGACACGGTCACACAGTTTTTCCGCTTCCTCCATGTAATGCGTGGTTACAACAACCGTGCTCCCGTTATCCCGCAAGGTACGAATCATCCCCCACATTTCACGCCTTGCATGAGGATCAAGCCCCATGCTCGGTTCATCCAGGAACAACAGTTCAGGCTGGTGGAGAGTTGCCAGTGCAAGGGTGACCCGCTGCTTCCAGCCACCAGAGAGATCTTCGAAGTGGACATTAAGCTTTTCTCCAAGGTCCAGCATCTCAATCAATGTATCCTTTTGGGTGCTTCCTTTGTAAAAACTTGCAAACAAATCCAGCGCCTCTTTCACCTTCATTTTCTTCTGGATGGAGGTCGCCTGAAATTGTACCCCGATCCTTCGATTGAGTTCACGCAGCTGCTTCTCCGGGTTCAGACCCAACACCTCCACTTCTCCTGAAGTAGGTTTCTGAATGCCCTCTAAAATTTCAAGTGTCGTCGTCTTACCCGCTCCATTCGGTCCAATAATTCCGAAGATTTCTCCTTTTCTTACCGAAAAAGAAAGATTCTTAACCGCTTGTGTAGCTCCATAAGACTTGGATAAGTTGGCGACCTGGATGACGTGTTCGATGATGACCGCTCCCTTCTTGCGCGTTTTATAAAGACTTCAGTGATCCCTTCTATCATTTCAAAGAAGCTGATGAAGTATGGAAGTGGGACACTACACAAAACCGCCCTGCCATCAACTTTTTCAAAATAAAGACCTCCTATGTATATTCAAGTACAGGATTAGTTTTCCTCTTTTTTCAGCGCTCTTTTCATCCCCAACCCTATTGACGTGCCAATGAGACCGCCGGCACCGAGACCGATAAAAAGCCTCCAATCAATCTCTCTGCCCTCCCATAAGCTTATAAGGAAGATCCCTGCAAGAACACCTACCAACCAGCCAATCCAGGACTTAAAAAACCTTTGAATAAGATCACCCCTATGTAGGTCCAGATGTTATGGTCCACTTCATGTTTTAGAACGGTTTTAAAGCAGAAACGTCCAACTCTTCACTTTCAATGACAATGGCGATCATTCCTGTGTCTGTTTTCGTTTCATGCCATTCGTTTTTCCCCCAATAAACGGCGTCCCCAGTTTTCACAGGCGTAAACTTTTCCGCTTCGCCTCTGACTACCCCTTCTCCTTCAACCACCAGCAAAAGCTGTGGAACGACAGCCTGGTGGTAACCGATCACTCCATGTTCATCTAAATGCATGCAGCCGATATGCGCGTCTTTTTGCGTCCTGGTTATGCGTCTCATGATGAAATCCGATTGGAACTTTGTAATCTTTTTACCGGTTTCTTTTTTAAATGAGTAAACCTCCATTTTTTCCTCCTTGTCAAACTCAATAAATAAGCTTGATTATAATCATGAAGCCGGTTCTGAAGGGAGAGCCATATATCTCGTAAAATATGCACCTAACATAAGAAGGGAGAGCGTAATCATCCAACTGAGGATACCCAGCCCATCCCACCAGTAGGCAGCAAGGTTTATTAAAGCAATGGCGTAAAAGCAGATGGATGTCAAAGCTGTTTTCCACCCCTTCACGCCTGTCTTCCTTCGCTTATGTACCAAAAAGGTTATCGATGCAAAGAGTGATAGAAGCATAAAGCTTGAGATAAGTATTTTCACCACATTCACCCCCTTCTTCTTTCTTAAAAATTATCCATGTATGCCATAAACTGAACGGAAAATCCGACGAGAAGCAGGATCCCTACAAGAAGACACCCGATATGGATTACTCGCTGCATGAATGTTTCTTCTTTCACTTTTTTTATCGTCACGAGCGGAAGCAAAGTCAATAGAACGCCAAACAGCAAAGCTAAATCCATCAATCATTCCCCTTTCATTGAAATAAATGATGCAGCAACCGTTCTCTGTCGTCAAAAAACTGCTTCATTATCGTGTGGTGGTTGGTCTCTTCAAGTGAGGTCTCGCCCATTCCAGTCTCGGTTAACTCCATGATTTTTGCCTCAGGATAGGCCATCAACAAAGGAGAATGGGTGGAGATAATAAACTGGGAGCCTTCAAGAACAAGATCATGAATCCTTCGCAGCATCGACAATTGACGTAAAGGAGACAGGGCAGCTTCGGGCTCATCCAGTATGTATAACCCTCCGCCTTGAAAACGCTCAGTGAACGCTGCAAAAAAAGATTCGCCATGAGACTGCTCATGCAGAGATTTGCCTCCGAACGAATCGATGATTTTCCTTCCGCCTATTTCTCTGTCCAGCTCTTCAATGTTCGTGGCGACATTATAAAAACTCTCCGCTCGGAAAAAGAAGGAATCCTTTGGACGATGCACCCCTTTGGCGAGACGAAGGTATTCATCCAGGTTGGAGTGAGAGTCATAGTTTGAAAAATTGAATTTGAGCGTCCCGCCCTCCGGATTAAAACCGAGCGCAATCGCCATTCCTTCCAGCAATGTCGATTTCCCCATCCCGTTTTCACCGATAATATAGGTAACATGGGGATGTAACTGCAATTTTTCAAAATTACGAATGACGGGTAGATTGAGCGGGAAATCCTTATAGGATTGTATCTTTTCACGTTTTAGATCAATGGAACGAATATACTGGGTTTGTTTGTTTAACTTCGTCATTTAGCACCTCTATTAACAAGGATGAGAATCTGCCTATTGGAAACACTCTGAAATGAGCGCCCCCGCCTGCTATTTCCTTACCTCCCGATCCGTCGGCATGACTATGGCAGCCACAATATAAATCAGCCACGTCAAACCACCTGTGAAAAATCCGGATATGACCACGATAATCCTCAAAATGCTTGCATCAATGTTAAACGTTTCACTCAGACCACCAAGAACTCCAGACAGTTGGCTGTCATCTGTGGAGCGATACAATTTTTTCATACCTATTCCCTCCATATTTAATTATTCAAAGATCCATTCAAAAAATGTAACCACATAATAAAGACTGTAGAAAAGCAGCACCTGCATTCCTAAAGATATAAGCAGTACCACTACCGCACGCTTCACCGTCGGTTGTTTCAACTGCATGAAATAACCGGCGCCCCAGATGACATAGACCAAGAAGATCGCCATATTTTCACCTATATACGGATCTTCCTGTTCCACGAAGTGAAGTCCAAAATAAAGAAGAAATCCCCAAGCTAACAAGAGCACGAATAAAACAAGGTTCGTCATATGAATCACCTGACGAATAGTGTCCACTCCTTTCTTTAAGAGCTGCTGATTCCCATCGAAAGAAGTAGAAAGAACATTACGATCAGCACCCCGCCGTTCAATACGGACCCAGCTGTACCTGCGATAACTTTCTTAGAGAGAATTGCACAGGCAATACCTACGAGGGAAAGAGAGCTTCCAACAATCACCACCATGGGCAGATTGACGTCCGGTCCCCGCACCAAGAGAAACATAATTAAATTAATGATAACCATCCCCAAGGACACCCAGGCCCATTTGTTCATGGTTTTCCTCCCCTTCCGTTACAAGATGAACTTCTTCTTTCCTTCCTGTGTACCATTGATAGGCTTCGCCTGCAAACTGTGCCGGCACATCCTCCATTGAAGTAAACCGGACAGGGTTCGCCTGATTGACGATATTTAACGATGCAAGGCCCACCTTTTTTTGTATAAACGTTTGCGAAGCTTCCATTTCAATAATTCTGCTTCTTTTAGATAAATAGAGGCTTGTCGTAAATCCACCTGAACGAAACTGAATGTATTGGCCATGGATTGCGTAGCTGGAATGGTAATAACTCAAAACACGAGAAATCATAATCAGGATAAGCAGTACGATGGAAAAGATCCACCAGGCTTGAGATATCCCAAATGGTTCTGGTTTGACGAAAAAAATAATGACTGTCGAAACCAACCATAGCCAGCTCGGTTTCAGCATTCTTATCCAAACCGCCTGCTTTGGCAGGCGGTTCATGCGTGAGGATATACGATAATCAGGGAGCAGTTCCTCAATTAAGGAGGACGCCCGACTTACAGGAAGGTATGGGTAAAGCGCGGTCACTTCCGTTTCCTCTCCCCTTCCTCCCGCAGTCACGAACTTCACCATAGCAAGGCCAAGGATTCGTTTCATCAATGATTGCTCAACGAGAACCGCCTGTACTTTGCCTTTGGAAATCGATACATATTTCTCTTCAACCATTCCCTTCGTAATATTAATCGTGTCCTTGTCAGAAGCAATTTCATATTTCCCGTATTTTAAAATCGTACTTCCTATACCAAATACAGCAGAAAGGATCACGAACAGGAGAATAGTCGTGACAAGTACCGTCGTCGATTCAAATAGAAAAGAAAGAAAACCATCCACCTGCTTCTCAAAATGGAAATCATCTAATTTGGACAAGAATGAACCAATCACTGGGGTGAGGGCCAAAAAACTGAGAGAGGCAAACGAAGCCTTAAGAAGTTCCCTTTTCTTAGGAGTGAAATGAATCCTTTTATGGGAATCTATTGGATTGCACTCACTCTCAGCCCCCTTCTTCCGCTCTTTCAGTATAGGAACTTCAACCTCTTCTGATGTTTCTTTTTGCTGTTTTAATTCTGAAGGCATCTTCCCTTGCACCCTCTGCTCGATTTTCGCTGCCTCTTCCTTTTTTAAAACAGGGAAGCGGATCGAACTCTCTCCTCCCTGCATGCTCGTTTCAAGCGTTAGGGAAGTCATACCGAAAACCCGGTGAAACCATTTCGATTCCTTTTGTACATTTTGAATTTTAGAATAAGGAACCGTCTTCTGCGTGGTTGTAAACAACCGGCTTGCCATATGTACAGCTTTGTCATCTAATTGATAGGTACGAGAATACCATTTGAAAGGAAGGTAAAGCACCGTTAACATGAATAAAACAACGACACCATAACGCCCGTATACAAAAAACCACGTTTCAGAACCTGCTTTTACCACAAAGAAAAAGATGAACAAAAACAGGCTGTTTTTAATTAATTTTCCTAACTCATAAACCATCATCATTGGATGATTTCGCTTTCTGTTCATCTTTCCACCTCTTCCACTTTGGCATAAACCGCGACTCGATCCCTTAATTCAAAGGCTTTCTGTTTAGGAAGGGCAGGGATTTCATGATCAGATCCTACCGTGTTTACTTTGAGAGAGTAAAGATTGTACTTTTTGAGTAACGGCCCCTGATGAGTTGAAACCGACTGTATTTTAGTCATCGGAATGATGTGATGCTGTTCATGAAGAGCGCCCGATTTCAATTGTAAATATTCTTCGTTCACGTCATACCGCCAATTTTTATATAACAATGATACTCTAAAGAACGACCAGATGGTTGACACAACGGACAGGACAGTGAGAGCGATAAGGATCCATACAACCCAGTCATACCAGGACAAATAATGGTCAGCGACGAACAGAGCTCCAAGGATCACGAACCCAATCAGATTCCCTATGGTTTCACTAATGATCCATACTTTCATACTGTCCTTCGATAATTGTTGTTTGGGAGCTTCCATCAACGCCTGCATCTCCATCTCTCCTCATAAGCTTATCGTGTAGGAAGAAGTCATTTCTTCCACTATCCTATACGACTGTGAATCCAAACGGTTTCATAAATACTTCCAAAAAAATAAAGAAACAACCTCCTTTCCTCCTGCGCCTGAATTCGAAGTCTCAGATAATTTAAGAATATGAAAAAAAGCCTCTGCCCTGAGGGAGGAGACTTCTAATCAAACTAATTTTCTATTGAACGGTCAGCAAATAGGTTTTCTTTCATAGCATAAATCGCCGCCTGTGTACGATCATGGACCTGCAGCTTGCTTAATAGATTACTCACATGCGTCTTAACCGTTTTTTCTGTGATGTACAAATCGCTCGCAATTTCTTTGTTGCTTTTCCCAAGCGTGATTTGATATAACACATCTTTCTCCCTGGTCGTGAGCTTGAAATGGACACCAGGTTCCTTCTTATTCGCCCCATTACTCATTTGCTCCAAAAGGAGGTTCGTCGCTTTCGGATGGAGCAGTTTCTCCCCTTTGGAGGCGGCTCTGATTGTTTTTACAAGTTCATCAGGATCGACATCTTTCAGTTGGTATCCGACAGCCCCGGCCTGGAGCGCAGGAATGACATGATCCTGATCAGAATAACTTGTCAGAACGACCACTTTCACCTCCGGATGAGCTTCACGCAACTTTTTCGTCGCTTCCACACCATCCAACACCGGCATCATCAAATCCATCAGCACGACATCAGGGTTCCATTTTTCATACGCGTGCAGTGCTTTTTCCCCGTTTTCCACTTCTCCGATGACCTCGATATCCTCCTGTGTATTCAGAAAAAACTTCAACCCTCTTAAAACTACAAGATGATCATCGACCAGCATCACTCTAATCTTCATGCTCACCCCTCCTCTCCTTTCTGTGCGGTAAAAAGACCTCGACCGTCGTTCCCGCCCCCGGTTCGCTTCTCACAGAAAGTTCTCCAGCTAATAATTCCGCCCGTTCTTTCATGCTAATTAATCCGAGCGTATGCCTATTTTCGCCCGCTTCTACCAGAAAACCATCCCCATGGTCCGTCACAGTCATGCCCGCTCCTTCTTTTGTATCAAAAAGTCGGACGGTCACCTCTCTCGTATTTGCGTGTTTCCCAACATTGTTCATCGCTTCCTGTCCGATTCGCCACAGCGTTTCTTCTGCCTGACGTGACCAGTCGGGGAGACGTTCCATATCAAACTGGACACAGAGACCAAGATGCTCTCCATATTTTTTCATGGCAGAAAGCAGTCCCTCTTCCAGTCCTACCGGGCGGAGCTGCCAAATCAATGAACGCATCTCTTTTAAGGACTGCTGGGACATGGACAGCATGTCATCCATCAATTCCCCTAGAGAGGAATCATACTTTGATACCATTTCCTTCGCACCTTTTGCCGTCAACGATAAGGAAAAAAGTTTCTGATTTACAGAGTCGTGCAAATCGCGCGCGAGCCTTTTCCGCTCTTCATGAAGCAGCAGTTCCTGCCGTTTTTCTTTAAGAGCGATGCTCTCATAAACGAGGGTCAAATGGCGTGCCAGGGCCCTCAGAAATTCCCCATCCCCAGGCTGAAACGAGGTACCTTCCGGTGGTGTAATCCAAACGCCCCCCTGCACAACCTTCTCTCTTGCGATTGGAATGACAGCAAGGGAATCGTCGACCCTGACTTCTTCTAATAACCCAGAAGCCGGATTTTTGCCCATTTGATTTTTTATGTAACAATCGACAGAAGACCAACCAAATATCTTTTTTCCTTCCTTCTCCAATATATCTTGCAAATCATAAAAATCATCCGCAGACCATAAAAACCCGGCAAACTGATTCAATTTTTCAAAACTCTCGGCACGTCTCTGCTCCTCTTGATACAAGCGCGTCCTGCGGATTGCTGTCCCGATCTGAAAGCCGAGGGATTGAAGCATGGTCAATTCTTCCTGCGAAAACTTTTCTTTCCGAGGGGAAGCCACGTTCAACAAACCGAAAGATTCTTCTCCATCCCCTAGAGGAATCGTAGCGTGGTGGGTAATCCCATTCGTATCTCCCCAGGCATTCTCGATCGCTTTGTTCAGCCGTTTGCATTCGATGATGTTGACTGGATGCGTCAGCGTTCCATTGCGGTAACGGCTTAAACAGTGACAACCTCCGCTGCACATCGGCTCGTACTCCCCCCAAGCTAAAGCTGGAGGAAGTCCATGATGAGCAGCGAGTACATATTCTTCCGGACTATCGATGAGGAAAACCCAGCCCGTATCAAGCTTTGTCAGTTCGAGCAACTTTTCCAGCACCGTCTGAAGCATCACCGTCATGTCATTACACCGGTTCAGCGTTTCAGCGATCACTTTCATAATGTTCAATTCTTCCACCCGTTCATATCCACTCATTTAGGCACCCCCTTCTGCTTAGTCGTGTCTAAACCTCTATTAAGTTTGTTGAATTACATAAAATCCAGCCCATATTCTTAAGTTGCTATGTCGAGTGCTCAAATAAGCCCCATTCAACTGCTTTTCACGTCCATAAAGCGTTGCCCTATCGATTCCGCCAGCAATAGATCAAGTTTTTCTTCCATTTCCGACTTCAATCGGTTTCCTTCAAAGTGTTCCGGATCAAAAATCAACTGCTCTGGAGCTACAGTTGCGTAAAGTCCACGGCCGACGGTACGCATTTGATTCAATGCATTGATGCCGCCTTTCCCGCCTCCTGAAACAGCAAACAGCAGTGTCGGTTTCCCTTTAAAATGCCCCCCACTCAAATACTCCAGTGCATTTTTTAACGCACCGCTCATACCATTATGATATTCCGGTGACACCCAAATAAAACGGTCCGCTTCTGAGACAACCCTTCGCAGCCACTGGACAGAAGGGTTATTTCCCTGAGACTCTTCCCCATTGAATAATGGAAGATCAAGCATACTTAAGTCGACCAACGTGCCCCCCAATTTATGCTGTAAAATCTGAGCGACAATTTTTGTCTGCCCATTCTTCCTCGGTGTTCCACTAAAAATCACGATACTCATTTTGATAACCTCCTTACTTCTAGGTTATGGGAAAAGGCATCGTTTTGAATCCGAGGATGGTACGAACATCATCTACACCATTGGACCGAAAACATACGTTCGTTTATAAGGGAAGAAAATCATCCGGTTGAACGGACTGGCCCGGGGGGAGGGGTTGGACATCCCCGCCTTCTCCTGGCGGAAGAGGTAGACTGTTCACAGACCGATAAAAGAGATCGAAGAAGTGTAATCTGGACATGAATACCGTTTCTTCTTCTGAAATCAAATAGACGTTCTCCCGCTCGTCTCCATAATAGATGTGGATCATCTCTTCATCTCCAAAATCCAAGGTTCCCAGTTTTTCTGATTTTGTCCATCTTCCTTTTACAGGAGCGGCTTTGTTTATCCCTTCAGTGATTCTCATGATTCCATCCACAGATTCAATCTGTATCCTTCGCTTCATCTCCGTATCATAAAGAACGAGGGTAGATGGAACCTGTGTGACGTCAACGTTTTTCGACCGCTCAACCGCCTTTTCCTCTTTGACGAAAACAGCATCCACGGGCATCGCACCAAACAGCACCAGTACCATGACGAAGGCTAACCTCTTCATCCACTCACCCTTCCTGGAGTTTTATACAAAAAACACTTGAACCTTCACCGATTCAAGCGTCTCTCGCTGCTATTTTTTAAATATGGACATAATCTTACCAAGTGTCCCGCGTGAATGTTTGACGGAATGTTCCAACCGTTCATTGAACTCACTTTGGGAGCGCCACTCTTTTTTCTGTTCTTCACGCATCTCACGTATTTCTTTTTGAAGATACTCCGACTTCTCCTGCTCTTCACGCAGCAATTCTTCATACTGCTCTTTCTGCTGCTGCATCATCTTGTCCATTTTCGTATGCGTCTTCTGTGAAAAATTCCCGACTCCGGAGCTGATGACATGGTGGTCCTGTTTCAAGCGGGAAACGGTCGTTTTCAATTCAGCCATATCATTTTTCAACTGAACGTTCATTTCTCTTGAGGCGGCAAGCTCACTGGCAAGGAAACGAAACATTTCTTTCATCTGATCGGAATCCTCAAGGCCTGTCCCGTCGTATGTATCGGAAAGCGCGAGTTCGCGAGACTCATAGCCTGCGAGAAGCTCCCGCTGTTCTTCTACAATTTCTTTGATTTTATCTTCTTTCGGCAATTCAGAATCGCGGATTGTTTTAAGAGCCTCGACATCTGACCTCACAAAAATCCTCCGGTCGCCGTCTTTGAAAAATTCGTACCCGTTCTGTTCAAGTAGCTGCCCATACCGTCTGACCGTCGTTGTGGCGATCCCGACTTCTTCAGCTACTTCCTTCGTAGAGAAAGCGCGTTCGTTCGGTTGTATATCGTGGCGCATATCGGGCCTCCTTTTCTACCTATAGATTAAATACTTACTTCTATTATAAAAGTTTTTCGACTTTCTGCCCATCCACATTCGGTTTTATTTTTCACCATGAAGTTCCGCGCTTGTTTACCATCACAAAAACTTCTCCATGCGGATGTCCGCCCATTTGCTTCCGTTCCAATATGTAAAATCCGGGATTCTTGCAATCTCTTTATACCCAAGGTTTCTGTACAGCTTCTGTGCCTTTTTATTGAATTCGAATACCCCGAGCTCTACCCTGCCTAACCCTTCCGCTTTGATACGATCCTCCAAATAACGGATGGCCTCATATCCAATTCCTTTTCCCCGACCGGCTGCCTCCCCGATGGTGATTCCAATCCAGGCTGTATCTTTACCTTTCCTATGTAAATGACTAGGATTGACCATGTAATTCATTTCTCCAACAAGTTCACCATCCATATAGATAAGGAAAATTTCATGGTTTTTCAAGCGCTGTTTCAAACTTTCCTTTGTTACTTCATATCTTTTCTCCAGTGCCTGCTGATCCGGATTTGGACGGACCATCGGAATAAGTTCGGTATCATTTTCCCATCGATGATAGGCTGATGCGATTTGTATCGTTGGCTCTGTCAGTTTTTCAAATGTAACCACCATGACTGCCTCCCCTTTCCCTACATAACCTGAATGATTTCCTCCGCCAAATTTCCCATGCTATAGTTTTCGGAATCTTTTCTTTATATATGGGAGTCTCTAATGATTCGTTGTTCTTCTATTAAAACATATTCTCTCCCTTACACGCATAGATTCATTGGTTTACAATGAATGAAGATGAAACACAAGGAGGTCGAATGTGAAAAAAGCAGCACTCACGATTCTCATGCTTCTAACCGTTCTCACCGGCTGCATGAATGAATCCTCAAACAATGAAGAGACCAAAGAAAAAAATAAAACTTACACTGCAGATAACGTCTACCAATGGCTCAATGAATCAAACCTTCTGGACGGTGAGAAGGAACCATTATCTGAAAGTGTCCAGGAACACGAGCAATTCGTGAACGGCTATTCCATAGGAGATATCGACATTATTGAATATGAAACGGCTGAAGGCACAAAACACCTCAAAGATCACCCAATCGCCCTTACTCATGAGAACATTGTCCTCATGTTCCTCGGACAGATGTCACAAAAAGACAGCTTCCGTGAGGTTTTAGAAGCGAGAAAGCCCCTTGATGGACTCTATAGAGGCTACTATAACTCTGCAGCACAACAGTCTTTTGTCCGACAATTTCGCGATGAGGAATTCAATGGACTCAAAGAGACGTTGGACCAATTTTATAAGCTGGATGATTCGTTGAAGTCTGACACGTTTACAAGATTCATGTATCAAAAAGAGGTGACATGGAAAGGCACGCTTGTCCAAACGTTCCCTGATTTTCTCGTCCTTTATGGAGGAGACTCCTACAATGGAGAAAATTGGATGAATATTGAGGCGGACAGCAAAGAAATGCTGCCTTACATCGTTGTCGTCAAAACTCAGAACATCGAGGGGCAATCGTTGGATTTAAACATTAAAAGAGGAGATTCCATTATTGTCAAAGGACGCATCAACAAACAAGGGTCTTTAGAGAAGAAGACTCATTGGGGGATAGAAAAGGGAATGATTATTGAACAATAAGTCGTGCAGAAATCTTTATTCTAAGAGGAGTCGATGATTTCCTAAAACGTGGATGTTGGGGATTGTGATGACTTTAGCTCAACACGCTCTCCAACATACTCATGGAACAGGAACAGGAATAAATTCAAACAGATACGCAAAAAACAAGGCAATGGCTACTAAAGAAACGGCCAGCTTCCGTTTCTTGTATTCTATAAACGCAAATGCTGCAATTCCTAACATCGTTAGTCCATAAAAAACAAGATCGAACCATCGCTCTTCTATGAAGAACGTTTTCACCGTATACAAAAGCCAGTAAAAAAGCACCGCATAAAGATACCAGTTGGTATGTTTAGACTCTCTTTGATTATCTTCCATCTATCATTCTCCTTCAAAAAACATGGGGGTTACTTTCAGCGGTTTTCTTTTTCGGCTTCCTGTTACCTATAGTCCTGACTAGGATTCATCCGTGTACTTTCGGAAGCGTGGTTTACTGAAGTAAGCACCTGTAAGTAGGAATAAAAGGGACGCAACCATACCTGTCGCCGCCTGATTCATCAATAGAGCAACCGGAATAGTGATGGATGCTAATAGAAAAAAGATTTTCATGATTCTTTATCCTCCTTCCCTCGGAGCTGATCTCGTATGCTGAGGCAAAGATGGATCGTGTGAAGGCGAACCTGTTATTACAGAGACGGATGATCGCTCGGCAGTGTATTGGCAAGAAGGATGTAAAGGAAAAGAGAAACCGGAAATGTAAGGACAAACAAAAGACGAACGGCCATAGGAAAAAGCCCCAAATGATAAGCAATCCCTGCACAGACCCCATGCAGCGATGAATTTGTCACCGATCTTTTCATTTTTCACTCCCCCTTTCAGCCTTGAATCATCCTGTAAATTCACATTTCATTAGAAGAAAAACTTATAAGTCTATGAATAGCAACAAACCTGGAGACGATTGCCATCCAAATCGTAAAAATCGAAATAATAATTATCTGCGTCTGTGTGCTTGTCGCCAACGTCTACCTTTTTCTCTTTTAATTGTTCATAAGTCTCATCAATATTCCTCGAGTAAAAAATCGGATAGCTCCGACTTGGTGACTCCACGTTTGCTTCTTCAATCGTCAAGGGTACCGGATGATTGCCGATGGAAAGCACGCGGTATCCTTCCCCTTTAAAAGAAATGGTAAATCCCAGCTTTTCCTCATACCATGAACCCGCTCTCTCAGCATCTTTTACGGTCAGACACATCGTATCGATTTTTTCAATCAAACCGAACCTTCTCCCTACTCATATATTTTTCTCGCATGGGCCTTTTGCTGCGACTTCCACGTCCGAATCATATGGGGAACCCCGACACTCAAACTGACCAGTAAACTCCACATCACGTAACGCCAATCCCCTGTAATTAAAGCGACCACAACAAAAAAGGCGAGCTGCCCTACAAGGGCAAACCATGAAGCAATCCAGGCAAACGTCAGGTTTTCTTTCATCCCATTCCCACTCTCCTATGGTAAATGATTCCTTTTACTCATCGTATCATAAAATCCGCCAGACAGAACAAAAAAGCCACTGAAACTTTTCAGTGACTTTTCTGCTGTTACCACCAGTATGAGTATGGATAATAATACGGCCACCATCTGCGGATCCCCCAAAACGGAAAGCCGAACAGCCCGAACGGTCCAAAGAATGGGAAGAAAAGCCGGCTGTCCTCCTGGTTTACATCTCGGTTTTGTCCTTGTTGTCCTTGCTGTACTTGCTGGCCTGTTGGCATAATCAAATTCATTTGATTATGATCATAGCTGTGTAGCAGCCCTGTATGTGTCTGCCCATCCGCCATTTCGATCTGAACCATTTGATAAAGGTTTTGCCTGCAAAAGTCATGGATGTTTTTAGACTGGTTTCCACTTCCCTGCATCTGCGGGTTACCTGTATTGTTCATGACATCACCCTCCTTTGACTCTTCACATTTTATGCAAAGCGCCCAGGAAGGTGATAGAAAAATAAGGAGGCTCTATTCGAACATTACAAACGAATAGCAGCGTTGATCAGCGTATAACTCCCCCTTACAGAAAAAGATTTCTCAAGTACAACACTCCATAGATGGCTCCACCCAAAAGCCCAATCATTAATCCAACCATGATAAATCCGTAGGTGAATCCTTTGAGCATGGAGAGGATATCAAGGGCCATGTTTTTTATTGTGCGTAAAATAAAATTCATGTGACGACTCCTTCACTACTGCCATTTCTTAAATGCTTTCCAAAGTTTCTTCCACTTCTGTTCTACAGTCTTCTCTGATTCTGAGCGTTGTTTCTGCCATTCATTATAGCTCGCGATTCCGATCAGAACGAGTCCTGCAATCAATAGATAGACCCACCAAGGAAGATTCCCCCAATACGGACGTGTCTGGTAAATAATATTGAAAATGAGGACACCCATCCCGACAAGGAAGTACGATTTGATCCGGAGCTGCATGCCGGCAATCATTGAAACAAGTGACAAGCCTCCGATGATCCAGGCATCCCAGATCGTGTGACTCTGTATGGCATCAAGCACAAGGTAGCCTGAGATTAAAAGCAAGGCAGCCAACTGAACATAGGACATCACCTCTGGAGACTCAGACCATAGTTTTTTTCTGACAAACACAAGAACCATCAACACCGGGAGGGTCTGAATCTCTGCCATGAATAAATCAGGGATGAATTCATTGTAGGCGGCAATGATCATCAAGTATCCCCCATAGATACTGACTGTGGCACCTGTATAAAAGACATTCTGAAGGAATTTTTCGGAACATTTCCTTCCGCCAAGGTAGAACCATAAGCTAAGAAGTCCTAGAGGGAGAATTCTTATCCAGACACTCTCATCCCACAAAGTATATAAATTCAAATAACCGATATACAAAAGTGCTGTCCACGTATAGGCATCAGCGCGGAGCCCAGGTCCGAACAGTCTTTTTTGCAGAAGCATCCCTGCTGCAAGAAGAACCAGTGTACCTAAAGCCAGGAGAAGGATCACGTCCATATCGGTCCAAAACACCCGCAGCTTTTCCCATAATCCGAAGGTCAAGAGCAATGGAACAAAGCGAACGATCGACCAAGACCTCTGATGCAGGAAGAAGAGGATGAAAATGGTGTAGCCAATCACCAGCAGCCATTCTCCCTCCACCTCTAGAGAAACGTCGGTAATCACGACGAACAGACCTAAAATGGAAAAGGGAATGATGTACCATTCTATACGTTTTTTCCACTCAGGAGATACGAAAAACCAGAGGACTGCATACAAGACACTGCTGGTCAAAAACGCATACTCATAAGGAATCTCATCCCATCCGAGTTCCTTCGGAAGGGTGACAACGAGAAAATACCCAGTCGTCAGTGCAGCGTACAACATCGTTTTAATTCCTGATTCTCTTCCTGCTTTCAAAGCGCTGAAGATATACACCGCTAAAGGGATCATTAACAGAATCGGGTGAACATTCTCTGGTCCCAGCTGATCCAGTAAAATGAGAAGGACAATGAACGGCTGAACGATCTGTCCCAGCATATAGAAATGTGGGCGCATCCCTTTTGTTTTCTTTTCTCCCCATTCACCAACGGCAATCAAGATCACTGGTGCGAAAACCATAAACACCAGGACGTTGGAAAATGAATCGATACGCAGTGGGTCAATCAATGATGTGTAAAAGGCGAGTAACGTGACCGATACGAAACTCCAATAGTATGTCTTTTTTGAATAGCGGACAAGCAGGTACATCATTCCGATGCCTGCAAGTAACAAGAGGGGCCGGACAAGATTCGGGTCCACTCCGTCATCTGCAAGCAGGAGCAGCATGGCCGCCACGTAGGTTCCCTCAGCGACATAAAACGTCGACCAAGCAAAATCGTTTTCCTCTGTCTTTTTCCAAACATAATGAAGGCCAAGTAAAAGGATACCTGTCAATGCGATATGGAATGAAATGGAATATCCTTCACTGTAGGCAGGCACCCATTCGAGTAACTTTTGATAAAAAATGGCGGAAGCAGCCACCAATCCAGATGGAAGCACCCAGACAGCCGTACGAGTCATATCAGCATGCGGGGAGCTCTTTTTCACAAAATAAGCAAGCAGACTGAAAATGAGCAGCATGACCGCACTATAGCCGTACTGCAGCTCATAGAGGGCGAAGTATAAACACCCCGTCAGGACGAATAAAGACGTATAAAAACTGCTATCCTTCACCGCGTGCAGCCACTTGATTTTCGTCCAGATTCCCACATATAAAAACAGGAGAGAAGCGGCTGTAAATAGGAAAAAGAACAAAGGTCCCGTCTGACTCAAATCCCACAGCTGAGCTGCAGATACAAAAAAGAATACAGCAGCTAAATACGTAAAAATCACATGGTTCGTAACATTCGATAAGACAAGATAGTTGATCATGATGACCACATAGGCGAGAAGCAGGAGCCATGAGCTGGTCTGCTCCTTGATCAAGATGCTTTCATAAGTAATATAGATGAAAGCCAAAAGTGACACGATTCCACTTATGAAACGGAATACCCTTTCAATGAATCTGTGATTTTTAAATGCGTACGCGAACCCAAGGTAGAGCAGTCCGACACCCGCATATACAAGGGAGTCGATGGCATACAACGGCGTATTCTCGACAAGCTGGTAGACGGCATACACGAGCATCACAGAAAAGACAAACTGATATTCTTTCGTTTTATAAACAAAAACCATCGCCATATAGACACTGGCGGTTAATAACAGGTTGAAACTGTAAAACACTTCGTTTTCATAGAAAAACAGCATCAACAAGGTTGAGATCACGAGATTCAATTGGGCGAAAATCGGCACCTCCCTGAGGAATAACTGGAGGTGATTTCTATTTTTCAATTGAATATAGGTGACAAGCAAACCGGCATTATACAACATCAACCCAAGATAAAAAGCATCCAGCGATAACGGGAGTGCTCCAAGCATAAAACCTACCGAAAGCGATAGAAACAAGAGCGAAATCCATACATAAAAACGCGAATGATGGACAAACGCATGCCTCACGTATAAAGGGAGCGGAATCGCCGTCCCCATTAAACCGAGCAAGTACCTTCCTTCGCCATTCAAGGATAAATAGGTACCGAAAAGCTCAAAATAACCGATAGCTACAATCACGATGGGAATGAGCAGACTTCCAAGTGTTAAAAATGCGAAAGCCGTCTGTTTAATCTTCAAGAAACGGCCGGTTCCATAGCTTAATGCGAAGAAAAACAGCGATACGCAGGAGATTGAAACGACCTTTGTAGCCGCTCCCAGCTGATCCCACTGACTCGTCGCAACGATCAAACCTGTAATAAGCAGGATGGAAACACCTAAGATCAACGTCCAGGTGATGTTCCGTTCGCGGATTTGTTCCGATGAGCGTTCTTTTTTCTTTTTGACAGGTTTGGGTTCCGGTGCTGGTTTCGGCTTTTTCTTCTGGGCTGGAGCTGCATCTAGTTGATCCTCTTGTTTAATGAACGACTGCTTTCTATCTATAGATTCATAGTCTGCCAGATAAGCGCCCTGCGCCTGCAGCAGTTTCTTGTATTCTTGATCTGTTATGTACCCATTTTCCTTCAGATGATTCAATTGCTCTCTGAATACCCTCTGTTTCTCTTCCTTCGTTAAGGCGGCCATTTCTTTCCCCTCCCAACTACTCCTTTTGTGTAATTTTACACCTAACAAACATTTCTTGCAACATTTTCCATTAAACTTAATTCAATAAAAGAAGCCAATCAAAAAAAGAAGGCTGCTCATTACAAGAGCAACCACTGACTTCTTTCGACACATATATTCACAGCTACACTTCCATTTTATGTAACTTTATTGTAACATATTTAAAATATTCTCCCAGGACTTTTGATCGTTTATTTCCTTAAGATTTCTTCCAATGTAGATTCAAGAGTTGGATATTGGAACGTGAAACCTGATTCCTCTAATCTCGCAGGTATCACCCATCTGCTCTTCAATACGAGCTCCGATTCCGTCCGTATAAGGGCTGAACCTATCTCAAGCATCCATTTAGGTGCTGGTAAACCGAAAGACCGGTTCGACCTTTCCCGGAGCAGACGCATGAGTTCTTCATTGGAGACAGGGTTTGGTGCGGCGCAATTGAATACACCCTCTAACTGTTTGTTATCTTCTATAAACAAACACACCCGATGCAGGTCTTCCACATGAATCCAGCTAAACATTTGCTTTCCGGAACCTTGGGGCCCGCCAAGTCCGAACTTCACTAAATTTTCGTATGGGGTCATCACTCCTCCATGCTTTCCTAAGACAATGGCTGTTCGAAGGGCTACTTTTCTCGTTCCGGGTGTGGGTAAGGCGAAGAAATTGTCTTCCCAATTCGTAGCCACATTCACCGAAAAGCCGGTTCCGATCTCTCCATCTTCCTCCGTCATCGGTTTGTCATCCGCATGCCGATAAATGGTGGCCGTACTTGAGTTCAGCCAAACTTCCGGGGGAACAGAACATTTCTGGACAGCTTCCCCAAGGATATTCGTCGTCACCACTCTGGAAATCATAATTTCATTTTTATTATTTGTGTTATATCGGCAATTGACGGATTTTCCGGCAAGGTTTATAAGCAGGTCTGCCCCTTCAAGTGCCTCTACAATCCCTTTTTGATCCTGCCATTGAATGTTCCCATTGCCTCTCGAGATGACATGGACTTCATAGCCGAGATCCTCGAATCTTTTTTGAAAATACTCTCCTATAAAACCAGTTCCTCCAGCTAGAATTACTTTTTTCACGGCGCAAAACTCCCTTTTATACTTAAACTCATCTTAAGACCATTCTACGGAATTCATCTATACTTGTACAATTTTCCATCACAGGTGACTCCGCCGATCACACCACTCACCTTCCCCCTTCTGCCACATACCTTTCTTTTCATGACAGAAATCACATGCACATCTATACTATCAATAGAAAGACAGACGGGAGGTTAAAGGGTTAATGAAATTAATCGTAGATATCAATGACACGTACGAAGAAACAAAAGTGACCGTAGAGTGTAAAAAAGTGGATCCATCCGTTAGAAAAATACTCGATGTTTTGGAGGAAGAAAAACATGATTTAGTAATTGGTTATAAAGAAGACCGGCAGCACCTTCTTAAACCGCGGGACGTGGAGTATTTCTACACAGAAAAAGAAACCGTCTACGCCTCTCACACAAAAGGAAAGTACAGAATAAGAGAAAAGCTTTATGAGCTGCACGAATCTCTACCATCCGACCAGTTTATCCGCCTATCGAAATCAACCATTGCCAACCTATACAAAATCAGTCATTTTGAGCCTTCCTTTCACGGAACGCTGGTCGTTCATTTTCAGTCAGGCAACAAAGAATTTGCATCGAGGCATTATGTAAAAGAAATCAAAAACATCTTAAAAATGAACAGGAGGAAAGAAAAATGAGAACGTTTTTATTTAGAAGCATGATCGGCATCTTCTTCGGGGCATTTCTTGCGATTATGATGACTTATGCTGTCATTTGGTTCGGGGATGTGGAAACACTCGCTGCAGAAGGGTTCATTCGAAACTCGCTCGGGAGCATGTTCTGCGGCTGGTTCTTCTCCGTCACGCCTTTATATTTTGAAATCACAACGCTCAAACTGTGGCAGCAAACGCTCTTACATTTCTTCACGGTCTCTCTGCTTTATTTCATCATCAGCTTCGGCATCGGATGGATTTCATTTCAAATGACCACAGCTATGATCTCCATCCTTGCGTTCTTGATCATCTATCTCTTAATCTGGATCGGATTCTATCTATATTTCAGGTCCGAATCCAGGAAATTGAATGAAGAACTGAATCATATCGAATAAAAAAGCGCCTCGAACCTATCAAAGGTTCGAGGCGTTTTTTTACGGAATCAGGAAGAGGTCGCAAGCAGGTCGCCATCTTCTTCATAGTGGTCAAGCACAGCATCTACGTAATAAATATCTCCATAACAGGCGTCGTATTGTTCCGCTTCCTCTCGGATGCAGCTGTATTTGCCTGTATGTTTTAATTCCTCGTATTTCTTAGATGAAAATTCAATGGCCAGTTCCTGCGTATATTCGCCACCATTCTTTTTTACAAAATCAATGAACCCTGCACCAAAATTGTACGACTGCAGAGCAAGTTTCACATCTCCGTCAGCGCGTTCCAATGTTTTCGCGAAATAGGCCACTCCCTGCTCGATGGACGTTTCAGGATCTTCAATACAGCCTACTTCCCCGCAATGAGATTCAGATGCCTGCATCGGGTCGTCCCCCCGTCCACCAGACTCCTGCGTCATCAAAGCCAGCAGGATATCCTTGTATTCCCTGATGCCTTCCTGCTCCGCATACGTTGCCATTTCATCTTCATACTGCAGCACCTGCTGTGGCAGATCCGGCTCCTTTTCCTCTTCCGTCGTCCAGCTGCTCATGATTCCATCTCCAAGCTGACTTTTCATCGTGAAAAATACGAGTCCGAGCAGAAAGAGAGGGAGAAGAAAGGCTCCCAACGAGCGTCCTGTGTTTCTATGACTCTTCTTATTCATCCTTCTCCCCCTCCCTTCGACTAGATTCTATTTATATCTTACCATTTCCTGATAGAATTAACTTTCCATAAGCATTCCATAGAGCCGATTGCGGCAAAAGCTTTCCCATTCTTTTTTTGAAAATCAAAAAACCGCCACGAAATGTGACGGCTATTTCTTTTCATCCAAATAGATAAATTCCGGTTTGGGATGACTTAAAAATTCATGATGCGAAATCGTCCACGCATACGCACCAGCATAATCAAAAATCACAACATCACCTGCTCTTAGTTCCTCCACATGTTCACTTCTCACTAGAACATCATTAGGCGTACATAGCTCTCCGGCAATCGTCACTTCTGCCTCTTTCACCCCCGGCCTTTCATAAGGAGCCTCCCATTCTTTAACCGGATGAATGCGGAAGGGGTGATTCATTTTCCAGGCAGCAGGCAGCCGGAGATGATGCGATCCCCCACGAATGAGGGCAAAATGCTGATCATGGTTAGCTTTTACATCGATGACTTCGGTTACGTACGAACCAGCCGCCGACGTCATGAACCTTCCTAGTTCCAGCACTAATGCAAGCCCGTCCATTCGGGGTTCCAATTTATGAAGTCCTGTGGCGAACGTGTCCCAATCAAAAGGTTCTTCCGGGTTCCAATAATTGATGCCGATGCCTCCACCAATATCGACCGTACGGATGCTCAACCCAAAACGTGTCCTCCAACTCTTCGCTTTTTCCAAGCACATAGCAACAAATTGCACATGGGCCTGAGCTTTCAGATTGTTGGACATGGCATGGAAATGGAACCCGTCAATACTCACATGATTCATCTCCAGCGCTTTTTGAATGATCAGCGGCACCTCACGTTCATCCACACCAAATTGAGTCGGGACGCCGGACATCATATGATGACTTTCCGGAACATCACGACTCAAATTGACACGAATCAGTATCGGAGTGATGACACCTTTTTGGTTGGATAACCATTCGATACGGTTCAAATCATGGAAACTTTCAACGTTAATGGCTTCCACTCCTGCATCAATCGCTTCCTCTATCTCCTCCTGTTTTTTTGCGGGAGCGCCGAAGAGCATAGGTTTTTGATGGGGCACCTTCTGCAGCTCGCCTCCTGAAGCGACTTCAAATCCGTCGACCATCGTAGCGAGAGTTCCGAGAATACGCGGATCCGGATTCGCTTTTACTGCATAAAAAAGCCGGCAAAAAGCCGGAAGACTGTTTTTCAATGTTTCCACATGCTTCCGTAACTGACCTAAATCATAAACATAGGCACATACGGGGCCGTCTTGTTTACGCTTTTTATTTTCTATATATTGTTCAATTCTCATCACTGCATCCTCACATTTCCTTTTAAGCTAAAGGATTCGGCACTTCCGTGTAAGCATCCCCTTTACTATTGCTCAACCTCATTTGAGTCAATGACTTATGCATGACCGTCGGCTGGAATAAAAAGGTTCGATCTTCTGCCACTTGGGTGGTCAGATCCTTCACTCGGGACAGCCGATCCAACTCTTCCTTTACCACTCTTTTCACTTCTAACCAAAAGGTTTCTTCCGCTAATCCTGAATATCGAACGAGCTGACGGATGATTTCTCCCAAATGGTTTTGAAATACGGTGTAATACAACTTATTATGCATCGAAGAACGATCGTTCGACACACTCACTGAATCAGCGGCAAACTTCGGACGAATCCCTTGTTTCCGAAGACGTTCCGGATAAACTCTCGTTCCTCCCCAGTCCCGGAAGAAAAAGCGGGTTAAACGACCATTCCTGAACACAGGAACACTGTTCTGCAGATGCCCTTCCAACGCAACACCATACTTCACCATCATTGTCATATAGCACGGGAGGACCTTTTGAATATAATGACAGAAAAACTCCTTGGACGCTTCGTTCCGACTGAGATGATGCTTCTTCTGAAATTCCTGGACAAGCTCATGCAGAATCGTCAGGCCACTAACTGGGGATTGCGCATACAAGCTCATTCCCGCAACCGCTACTTCCCCATCTTCCAGGTGGGGGTGAAGAGATTCACGGATTAACGTCGTCAAATTACGGCTTTTCAACTGCTCCTCAGATCGGAAAGCCGCCCCACCCCATTCATTTAAGGGGACAAAAGAACCCAAGAGAGGTTCCCTATCTTTGATTTCCTGAATCATTTTTGAAAAAACAGTGGAATTCATCGCTGTCTGAGTCGAGATCGAACGGACGGTTGATGTCATCTGACTATTTACCGCAAGCTTCAACACAGGTGCTTCTTTCTTTCTGGGTGCCACCGTCCGGAACGATGAAGTCGCCTCTGCATTCATCGGCCGTGAAGATAACAGGACCACTTCTCCTTCTTTGATTTCCTTTTGATAAATATCAGGGATGGCATGTTCGAACTGCCAGGGATGAACAGGTAAAATCGTGTATAAATCCTCCACGTATCCACGATCCTTTAGCTCCTTTTTCCCTTCTTCAGATGCTTCAGGAAAACTGGCTTCGAACGATGTACCTGTACTCAACACCAATGTTTTTTTCACGGCAGCCATACGGATAGGAAACGTCTGATGAAACTCCGGGGAATAACGAAAAGTATCTTCATAAGTCAACCCAAGTTTCGTCTTAGCCCCAGGATGAAGATGGTGCCCTTCAACAACGAGCTGCTCGAAGAACAGATGGGCTTCTTCCCCTTTTTCCAACACGTATTCAATGGACGTTCCGACATCAAGGTTCACCGCTTCCCTTCGGACCGTCTGTTTCCATTCCTCATAAAAAGTGAGGGCCAGCGCAAGATTTGCGGTGCCATTATTCAACTCCTCGACAAAGGTTTCAAGATTGGAGTAATCTTTTTTGTTAAACAAAAGAAACAAAAGCTCTGTAGCAGAAGATACAGGACGAACCCGCTTGGCCTCCATAAGCAAAGGCACATCCACTTCGACAAAGCGGAATGCCGATCGATTCAAAACAGGGAACAAGATTTTATTCCCCTGTTTTTCCACCATCAAATGGGGTTGCTCTTTATCCAGCGTAGCGTCTCCACCTTCATTCATTTTTCTAGACAAAGAAGAACCTTTCCCATCCAACATAACAGCATCCGAATAAACCTCATCAATGTTCTCACGAATAATGGAATTCGCGAGCTTTAACAGGAGGCCTTTTCTTGCTTCGTCCCGGCACCCCCAGAAACGCTCGGCATGAGCAGGATGCGCACTCTTTAAGAATTGATAAACCTTGTCCTCTTCTTTATGCAGGCCAAGGTCTTTTATACGCTCAGTTAAGGGCAGAATCATTCTGTTTCACCTCTTTTCGCCTGGCAAAAGGATGAGGGATTTCCACATATAGATTGTCAGTATATTGGTCTGACAAACGCATTTTCACCAAGGCCTTCATTTTCGTCGGTTTCGTAAGAATTTCCTCTTTATCAAGCAGAGCTTCCGCATGAATTTGTTCATCCTCTTTCATTTGTTCATAAGTTTCGTGGATGACCTGCTCGACTTTCCTCCACATTTTTTCTTCCATTACAGAAGTTCGTCTGGCAAGTGCGACGATGATCTCTCCTAAATGATTATGGAAAAGCGCATGCGAGAAAACATCCAATAACTCAGACCGGTCTTTTGTCAGTAAATTCGTGCTTGGATCGATCGGTTGTTGATCAAAGTACTGCTCTAAGCGTTCGTTCATGATTCGGATGCCTCCGTAATCACGAAGTACCGCCTTTTTAGGTGTTCCTTTTTCAAAAATGACGACACAGTTCTGCAGGTGGGCCTCCATGCTGATTCCATATTTTGTAATTAACTGAAGCACACCCGGCAGTACTGTCTTCGCATAATCATAGATGAACGCTTCGGGAGATGGATAGACGCCCGCCGCTTCTTCAACAATCAGCTTGCCTGAAAATGGAGAAGGCGCCAGTAAAGATGCGGCTGGGAGCGCTACTTCATCCCGCCCCAAACCTTTCTCCGGGTTTTCCCGCAAAATTGCCGCCGCATTTTTTTGAAGGAAATTCCTGTCTTCTTCCCGGGCGGGCTTATAGTGAATACCGACCTCCTCCCCCATGACGGAGAGAGAACGTGACAGCCCCTCATCACGATCGAAGATGGTTTGCAAGAGTCGGGATAGTGTCGGTCCATTCTTTGTTGATGCCGCTGAAACAGTCCGGACCGCGCTTGTCATCTGGACATTGACCGCTGTCTTAATGTGATGCTTAGCGCGATCATTGAGAGGTGCAAGCGACCGGAATGAAATGAGCGCGGAAGTCGGAAGCGTGACTTCATTAAGCAGAAGTAGTAATTTTCCTTCTATATCTTCCTTATAATAGGTTGTGATGGTATGTTCCCACTGCCATGGGTGAATCGGAATAATTTCATAATCATCAGCCACTAAATCATGAGTTTCACAAACGTTTTGAAAAGCTTTTTTCAACGGTGGGTATTCCTCCAAAAGGATGGACTTTGTGCTCTCACCATTTTTTGATGTCATATGATAACGATCTTTATGAACGAGCAGCGGCAGCACGTCCGGTTTCCCTTCCCACTCCGGAGCATAACGAGTGACATCCTCAGGTGAAAGGCCCATTCTTGTTCGGCTGCATGGGTGAATGGTATGCCCCTGGATGACCCACTGCTCGAAAAAAGTCAGCGGGCTTTTTTGAGAAGCTGCATAAGAAAATGCATCTTCTGCCAGGTTTTCGATTTGTTTTCTTCTATGGTCCGCAACTGTAAAAGCCAGCGCCAGGTTCGTCACACTGTTGAGAATTTCTCTATAAAAATCAGATCGATCATTTCCCGGGAAAAGCAGTTCTAAACAAGTTTCGGACTTATCGACCAAGGCTTGATTTCCCTCTCGATCCACAAACTGGAGGTCTCCATCAATATCCATGTGTTGAAATATGTAAAGATTGGAAACAGGTACGTGAAGTTCTCCATCGTTAATGGAAAGAACTAAAGTATTTCCATGGTTCCTCCACTCGTGAGGCACGACACGCTCCCGAAAAACTGCTTGAATCAACTGATGTAAAGTAAGGGTATCCGCTTCTTTCAACTTTTCTAAAAAGGTTATTTCGTAGCCAGGTAATTTTCTTTGTAAAAGTTTCATGGTTTCCATGAATTTCACCTCCGTGGAGGAATGATGTAGTATTGTAAATCCTCCTATTCCCTAAAACAGTGAATCATAATCGGACTTATTCGCGTTCATAACTTTAGCTTACTCCCAAGTCCATGTCCATTATGCTCCTGAAGTTGTTGTAAGATTGGTTTTATTTTATAATTGAAAACAGTTATCAGCAAAAATAAAGCTTACTAACAGGAGACATCGATATGAAACGAGTATTTGAACAAATTCAGAACAATCATCGCATCTTTGTTGGTTCTGAGTACAAGGACCGTTCTCATTACAAAGTCGATGAGCTCATAAAAAATAAAAAAATGATGAAAGAGTTGCTTGATATACAAAAAGATCGACTGGATGCCCCTAATCTGGCAATCACTGGTCTTTTGTTTGGAAAAATGTATTCCGTCCTCACCATGGGGTTGTTTGAATCGATGATCAACCATGGAATTGTGATTGATGCAAGCCCGGAAAATATCAGCATTGAAATGAGAGAGAAAAACGTAATGAATTACATGATCGACGATTCGGCTGTTCACAAAATCGCGGACTTGTCGGAAGACAAAATAAAAGAATATGTACACACTTTCATTACTCAGCACCTGCAGCCATTGTTCCAAACCGTTGCTCAAGTGTCCAAATGCAAAACGACACATATGCGTTCCATTGTCTCTCACAACCTTCATCAACGAAAATATGCGATTATGAAAGACCAGGAAGACGAATGGACAGAAACGGTGTTCCGCTGGTTCACGACCCATGAACTGTTCGAGGAAAACCACAGGAACCCTCTTCACTTCAAATTCCGATTCTATCAGGCGGCGAACGGAAAAGAAACTTATGTCCGACGGCACTGCTGCATGAAATACATGCTTCATGACGCTGACAAATCAAAATGCTGCCCTACCTGTCCCCTCATTCCCGATGAAGAACGGGACGACCGGATCAAATAAAGCCCGAGCCAACAGCTCAGGGCTTATTTTCTTTGCAGAGGATCTATGTAATTGGAATAATATGTAATACCTGGTACACCAAAATATGTAAGACAAAACCTCCCCACAGAGTTGTCTGTGGGGAGGTTGTTTTATTCGTTCATCTCTTTATACTTTCGGTCTACCAATTGGACTAAACGATGATCATGGCTTAGTTCAGAAATATCCTGAAAAGCACTTCCAGGTCTATTTTCCTGGACTTTATCCTGCAGCTCTTTAGCTTCAGGATCTGCTTCATTTCTGTAGCTCAATGCTGCAGCTATGATTTCTACCAAATGGTTCGGATCCTTTTCCAGCCGCTCTAAATATTCTACAGCCGGCTGTACAAGACGGTCTTTCGGCCCCAGCTTACGAATCGGGCCACGGCCTACACGTGTGACTTCGTCTGACAAATCCGGATTCAAGAAACGCTTGATGATTTGTTCTATATAGCCTCCATGCTGATCCTTGCCGAATCCATATTTCTCAATAAGGACGGCACCGGTTTCACTCAATGCGCCTTCAACCTTTTCCTTAACCCTATGATCATCCATCGCGTCTTTAATCGTCGAATGACCATAATAGCTTCCAAGATAGGCGGCTGCTGCATGACCTGTATTGACCGTGAACAATTTCCGCTCAATGTATGGTGTCAGGTTCTCCACATAGGTGATCCCTTCCACTTCAGGCTGTGCTCCTTTTATTGTGGGAGTTTCAACCACCCATTCATAATACGGTTCCACTTTAACTGTCAAAGGATCTTCATTGTGCTGATCCGGAACGATCCTGTCTACGGCTGCATTCGGAAATCCAACGGTATCTTCCAATGTATTATGGAAGGCTTCATCCATGTTTTCCATGACATGCTGCTTCAGTACTTCAGACCCCCCGATCATGTTTTCACAAGCAATAACGTTCAAGGATCCCGCTTGACCTTCCATGCGCTTTTCCAACCCTTCTGCCAGCAGCCTTGAAATGACCGGAAGAATGTTAGGTCCAACCGCGGTCGTGACAAGATCAGCTTGAGTGATAGCTTTCACAACCTCTTGTGGCTGTTTTATACTATTCAAACCACTGACATTCCTAACCTCAATCGCAGAATCGTCTCCAGCCAGTTTCACTTGATACTGATTACGTTCATTCAATAGATGAATCAGCTCTTCATTCACATCAACAAAAATGGTCTCGTAACCAGACTGATCAAGAAGTGCGCCGATAAACCCTCGTCCTATATTCCCTGCTCCGAAGTGAACAGCTTTCATTTTACTCCACCTCGCTGAACGTCTGAAGAACTTCTTCCTTCGTTTCTGCTAGAATGAGCTTTTCAACATTTTCTTCCTCTGAACATACAATAGCGATTTGAGAAAGGATTTCCAAATGTTCATTTCCTTTTCCTGCAATACCAATCAGCAGCTTTACGATGTTTCCGTCTCCGAAATCGACGCCTTCTGGTACCGTGACGACAGAAATTCCTGTCTCATTGACGGATTTCTTCGCATCTTCTGTACCGTGTGGAATCGCTACGAAGTTCCCCATGAAAGTGGAAGTGATTTCCTCCCGTTTCAGCATTTCTTCGATGTAAGCCTTATCTACATAGCCTTGTTCATTCAGAATGCCGCCTACATAGCGGATGGCTTCTTCTTTCGTTGACAAGCTCTTGTTCAACTCGATGTTCTCTTTTTTCAAAATGTTTGTAAACATTATAAAAACTCCCTTATTCTTTAGATTTTAAAAATGTGTAAAGTTTATTAGCTATATAATGGAGGATGTTCTCCTCATTTTCGGATTCTAAAATCGTGGTACACTCTGCATCTTCTATAATCAGAGAACTTATTAAGCTAAGCGTTTCCAACCCTTCCTGACTCGGAGCTTCAGGAGCGATCATAAGCAGCATTGTTTTAATGGGCATCTCTTCTCCGTCCATCCCCAGAACTTTCAGTGGTTCCCTCAAAATATGAACAGAAAAGGAAGGTTGTTCAATGGAAGAGCTACGTGCGTGATACAACGCAAGTCTTGTGTCCGGGATACCCAATCCGCCCGCTTTTTCCCTTTCCAATAAATGGTTGACGATAGGATTTACTGCTATAACGGTTCCATTTTCTTTCAAAAGGTGAACCGCCTCATCGAGTGCACTTTCCACATGGGCAGCTCCTATATTTGTTACAAGAAGGTGGTCAAGAACTTTTCCAATGTTACTGGCATAGCGTTCATAAGCCCTTACTTTATCTTTAATGACCTGTAGCGACTCTTTATTTTCGTTCGGCTGAGTCTCCACCGGTTTTTTCAATTGTTTCGTCACACGCACTCTTCTGATCGCATGCTCGATTTTGTGAATGTCCTTCTGAGGTAAAACAGGACTTACCTGGACATACGACTCTACGTCAGCAAGAGGAATGGTCGAAACGATTAAGTCATATTGAGAAATATCCATTCCCTTCAGATCAAATAAAGAGTGATGTTCAATCTGTTCAATTTCGTTAAACTTCTTTTGAAGCTTAGCGGCCAGTATTTTCGCCGTTCCAATTCCACTTGAACAAACCACGAGTACATGGATTCCAGCCACGCCTTCCATGTTTAAAAGTGCAGATGCAAAATGCATGACGACAAAAGCGGTTTCTTCACGCGGAAATTGCAATTCTGGAAAGACTTCCTGTATCGATTTTTGGACTTCCTCAAACAAGACCGGGTAATCTTCCTCCATTTGATCAGTAAATGAATTTTCGATTTCCATGTTATGCTGCAATCGGTAAACGCTAGGTTTCAGATGAACAACCAGGTCATTCATTAATCGATCATATTTGTTGAAATCCATCCCTACACGCCGTGAGACCTTAGCAATCAGCTGTTTCGCCTTAAAAGCAATGCTCATACTTGATTCTTCAAGCAAAGAATCACGGTTGTATCTCGCCTTCGCCCCCATCAAATGCATCGTAATATATCCTGTCTCAGCTTCTGGTATGGAAAGTTGAAACTCTCCAGCCAGTTGAGCAATCAAACCTTCTGCAAAAGAATATTCCTTGGTAGAGCGAAGCTTTTCCAACTGCGTATCATCAATGTGAATCTTTTCCCCCTGCTGCATGCGTTCAATCGCTAAAGCAAGGTGGACAACTAATGCAATATAAGCGCTATCAGCCAGAGGATACGATAAATCATTGCGCAACTCATCGACATGGTATTCAATCAGAGCCAGGGTTTCTTTATTTACGATATCCAGCATCTGCGCAGATAAAGAATCTTCAACCGCTTGATTCCCTCCCTGGATGTTCTGTCTGACCATGGAGAAAAAATCCAGCTCGTTCATATGAGTCATAATCAACTGACTGATGGCTTCTCGTATGCCTGACTCTTCCCCGATTACTTCGACGCCATACCCTCTTTTTCGTACAAGCTTCAGCTGAAAGTCCTTGAGGTGATCTTCAATTTTATCGAGGTCGTGACTGATGGTTGCTACCGTGACACCGAGATCATTTGCTATTGCTACAAGCTTGACAGGTTCCCGGGTTTCCAAGAGCTTCGACAAAATCAAGACATGACGTTCCTCAGGCGTATAATCCACGGAAGCCTGCTTGCTTAACTCCAGCCTCAGTGCATTCTTCTTATCTACAGAACCTTTTACCAAAAGAACGCCCCCGGACTCTTTCATGAGCGACAAGTCTCTTTCGGCAAGAAGGTCCTCAATCCCCTTCAGATCCCGATGAACTGTTCTTGTGCTGATATCCAGCTCTTCGGCCAATTGTTTCAAAGTCACTTGATTTTCCAGGTCCAGCAGGCGATCTATAATTTTTCTTTCACGACCTGTTACATACATCTCCGATCCACCTCCTTCAAGGACAAGATTTAATAACTATTGTTTCTATATCTCCATCATAGGTTGCGTCGTAAGGGTTTTCAATGATTAGAAAAGTCATCTTCGTCACAACCGATGTGACAAAATTTAAAAACCTATTAAAAATGGCATAACTATTTAGGTAATCAACGTCCGTGGCATGTATCCATGGGTTTTGAACATTTATCGGTGGGTTTTATGCATTTATCAGTGACTGTTGGTTATTTATCGGTGACTTTCCTACGTTTATCAGCGGGCTATTGAGACATTTATCGGTGACTTCGACATTTGAAAATACCCTATGATCTCTTATTAGCGATTTAAGAACTATTTTAAAAGTTCAAACCTTGAAACAGAACCTAAAGGCCTGATCATGCGATCAGGCCTTTGTCATTTTATTCAGACTTAAGTTCGTTCACGAGTTCATCATACTTCGGACTGTTTAGGAAATTATCAACAGAGATGTGGTGAGCATTTGGTACCCTTTGCACGGCACGTTCCGTCAAATCCTTGTGGGTGATAACGATATCCACATCACTTGACAGATCATTGATTGCCATGTTCGTGACATCAATTTGAATGCCGGCTTTCTTGAATTTGTTTTTCAAGAGAGATGCACCCATGGCACTGGATCCCATTCCCGCATCACAAGCAAAAATGATTTTATCAACATTGCTGCGGTCTACAGATGGAACGACCTCTGTTTTTCTATCCGAAACCCCTGCCGTTGCCTCTTCTTTTTGTTCTTCTTCCTGAGAATTCAACTGACCGGAAACAGAGCTTTTCTTTCCTTTCATCTGTTCCATCTTCGCTGTAGCTTCGTTCAAATCTTCTTCCTCATCGTTCTTACTGAATTTAAGAATCAAGGAAGCGACGATGAATGATGCCAGTGTCGCAAGCAGAACACCTGCAATTACACCAAGGTGATCGCCTCTGGCGGTCAATGGCATAAGCGCGACAATACTTCCTGGGGATGGAGTCGCCGTCAAACCGACACCGAAAGCTACGAATGTTGTTGTTCCAGTTACACCACCGGCAATAGCCGCTAAAATCAAGGCCGGCTTCGACAAGATATATGGGAAATAAATTTCATGAATACCACCAAAGAAGTGAATGATGGCAGCCCCAGGTGCTGTCTGGCGGGAAATCCCTTTTCCAAAGATACTGAAGGCCAGAAGAATTCCTAATCCAGGACCCGGGTTTGTTTCAAGTAAGAATAGAATTGATTTTCCTAATTCCTGTGTCTGATCCACAGCAATAGGACTTAGAATTCCGTGGTTAATCGCATTGTTTAAGAATAAAATTTTCGCTGGTTCTATGAAAATGTTAACAAGCGGCAGTAAACCCGCATTGACTAATGCTTCAACGGCAGAACCTAAGATGTTCGTCAGTCCTGACATAATCGGCCCGATTACATAATAGCCGATCATCGCAAGAATTGCTCCAACAATTCCAGCAGAGAAGTTGTTTATAAGCATTTCAAATCCGGACTTGATTTTACCTTCAAAAAGTTTATCCACCCATTTGATCGCAAGACCGCCAAGTGGACCAATCAACATCGCACCAAGGAACATCGGGATGTCCGCACCTACGATGACCCCCATCGTAGCAGTCGCACCGACGACACCACCGCGAAGTCCGTGAACCAATCGTCCACCTGTAAAACCAATCAATAATGGCAGCAAGTAAGTGATCATGGGACCGACCATTTCTGCTAAATCTTCATTAGGAAGGTATCCATCTGGAATAAATAAAGCCGTAATTATACCCCAGGCAATAAATGCTCCGATGTTCGGCATGATCATTCCGCTCAAAAAGCTTCCGAACCGCTGAACACGTGCTCTTGCACCTGTTTGTTTTTTCTCACTCATGAGAGTTCCTCCTCGTCTCGTTTGTTCTCTTTTTCTGTACTTTTATGATAAAGCGGTTACACCCCTGTTCTCAAGACAATCTAAATGCAGCTTTGTCAAAGGAGACATGACAAATCTAAAATAACCAATTCATCCCTTGTCAAATCAGGATTCTTTTTTCTCATAAGTTGACTCGTCCTTACGCAAAATAAGAGCGACAAGGAGGAAAAAACATGAACGTTGCACAACTTTTGATCAAATGCTTGGAAAACGAAGGGGTCGAATATATCTTTGGTGTGCCAGGAGAAGAAAACATCGATGTTATGGATGCCCTTCTGGAATCTTCTATCGAGTTCATTACAACACGTCATGAAACGAGCGCAGCTTTTATGGCGGGCACATACGGCAGGTTGACAGGTAAGCCCGGCGTTTGCCTGGCCACGCTTGGCCCTGGGGCAACGAACCTTTTGACTGGTGTGGCGAACGCAAATATGGATCATTGTCCATTGATTGCAATTACTGGTCAGGCGGGGTTGAATCGTCAACACAAAATCTCCCATCAATACTACGATCTTGTCGACATCTACGCACCTGTAACCAAATGGAATGCACAGATTAAAACAGGTGAAATCGTCCCTGAAGTCGTGAGAAAAGCGTATCAGCTGGCGATACAGGAAAAACCAGGAGCGACACATATTGATCTACCTGAAGATGTGGCAAGCATGGAAGTGACGGGCGAACCACTTCCCATCACCGGCCATTCCCTTCCGCAAGCCGATGAAAAGGTTATTAAAGAAGCCGTCAGCCTGCTTTCCAAGGCAGAAAAGCCTCTGATTTTAGCCGGGAATGGAATTACCAGGGAAAAGGCAACAGGTGAACTTCAAGCGTTAGCAGAGAAAGCAAACATCCCCGTCGTTCACTCGTTTATGGGGAAAGGAGCTTTATCCTGGAAGCATGAACTCAGCCTTCTTACAGCAGGTTTAAGCGGAAAGGACCATATTACATGTGGATTTCAGGCATCTGACCTGATCATTCCCATCGGTTTTGACATGGCCGAAACGCCACCTCAAAACTGGAATCCGACCGGTAAAACACCAATTTTGCATATCGATACAGAAGAAGCTGAAATCGATGCCTATTACCCTGTAGCCTTAAACGTCGTAGGTAATATCAAAGAAAACCTGAGACAATTAGTTGAAGCAGTTCCGGCAAAAGAAAGAAACCTTGAGTGGGCGACATCCATTCGCAAAAATATCCTCGATGAGTATGAACAATATAAAGAGGACGAAGCCTTTCCGCTTAAACCACAGAAAATCATTGCGGACTTGAGGAGCATCATGGGTGATGAAGATATCGTAATTTCAGATGTAGGGGCTCACAAAATGTGGATGGCCCGCATGTATCATACCTCAGAGCCGAATACCTGCCTCATCTCGAATGGACTGGCTTCGATGGGGGTAGCGGTGCCGGGTGCGATTGCAGCCAAAATGGCCTCTCCTGACCGTAACGTTGTCGCAGTTTGCGGGGACGGTTCCTTTCTAATGACAGGTGCAGAACTCGAGACAGCCGTAAGACTGAACCTCCCGATCATCATTCTCCTATGGAGAGACGATGGCTATGGTTTGATTGAATGGCATCAGCTGAAAAAGTTCGAGAGACCTTCCAACATTGAATTCGGAAACCCGGATTTTATCAAACTGGCACAATCTTTCGGCATGGAAGCGTTGAGAGTAGATCAAACGGCAGACCTGCGTCATGCGCTGGAAAAGGCCGTTTCCATGAACAAACCTGTGTTGATTGACTGCCCGGTGGACTACAGTGAAAACATGAAGCTCACAGAGAAATTAAAAAATATAACATGTGAATGAGGTGAACACATGAAAATCGGTTCCATTATCAATGGTGAAGAATATCAGGAAGACTCTCGGGAAATCATGATTGTTAAAAATCCTTACAACGAGGAAATCGTGGCAGAACTCGCTTTAGCTAACGAAGACGACTTGAACAAAGCGATTGATATTAGCTACGACACTTTCCATCAGACGATGAAAAAAATGCCTGCCCATGACCGGGCAGATATTCTTTTAAGAGCATCGGAACTTTTAGAAGAGCGTAAAGATGATTTTGCCGAAACCATCACGAAAGAGGCTGGCAAACCACTACAATTCAGCCAGGGGGAAGTGCAGCGTTCGGTTCAGGTCCTCCGCTTTGCTGCAGAAGAAGCGAAGCACATCGAAGGGAAAGTGATTCCGATGGATGCAGCGATTGGCGGCGAAAACCGGATCGGGTTCACGAAACGTGTCCCGCTCGGTGTGGTCGCAGCCATCACACCGTTCAATTTCCCTTTAAACTTAACCTTGCATAAAGTGGCTCCTGCCATTGCAGCGGGCAACACAATTGTATTGAAACCAGCAGAGAAAACGCCGGTCTCGGCCTATAAACTTGTTCAGCTTCTTCATGAAGCCGGACTTCCCAAAGGCGCGCTGAACTTCCTGCTCGGAACAGGAAAAGAAATCGGGGACCCTCTTGTCAAGCATGATAAAATCCATAAGGTTACGTTTACCGGGAGCCTCCCTGTCGGACGAACGATCCGAGAGAATGCTGGTTTTAAAAAAGTAACATTAGAACTTGGCTCCAACAGTCCGAACATTCTTTTTGAAGATGCTGACCTGGATTATGCAGTTTCAAGTCTAGTCAAAGGGGCTTTTGCTTTTTCAGGACAGGTTTGTATATCGGCTCAGCGAATTTATGTGCACCAGAATATCTACGAACGTTTTTTGAGTGCGTTTATTGAGAAAACAGAAGCGCTGAAGATCGGTGACCCAATGAACGAGGATACGGACTTTGGACCAATGATTAATGAAGATGAAGCACAACGAGCGAAAATGTGGATCGATGATGCGGTAGACAATGGCGCGAAAGTGGAAACAGGTGGTGAACGGGATGGTACGTTATTGAAACCAACCATTATGACAAACGTCAAAAGCGACATGAAGATTATCGCAGAAGAAGTTTTCGCTCCCATCGTTTCTGTCATTCCATTTTCATCAGAAAACCAAGTCGTCCACCAGTCCAACGACTCCATTTATGGACTGCAGGCCGGCATTTTCACCAGGGATATTGATCGGGCCTTTCGTGTAGCCGATCAACTGGAAATGGGTGGAGTCTGGATCAATGAAATGTCCACCTACCGTCAGGACAACCATCCGTATGGTGGTGTGAAAAAGAGCGGTATCGGCCGGGAAGGTGTCCAATACGCGCTTGAGGATATGACTGAACTGAAGTTTTATGGAATAAGGCTGAATGGGTAAAAAAGCTGCTGTCCGACAATCCGGACAGCAGCTTTTTTTATGAAGTACGATCTTTTTCTCCAATCCAGCCACGAGCATCCATCGCTTTGACGAGATGGCTGATGCCTACCATATATGCAGCATCACGCATCCGGCACCCTTTTTCTTCTTTCATCTGTATGACCTTTTCAAAGCCTGTCAGCATTTTCTCTTCTAATTGCTTATTGATTTCATCTACTTTCCAGTAGTAATTCATATTATTCTGGACCCATTCGAAATAGGAAACCGTCACGCCGCCAGCATTGCAAAGAATATCAGGAATGACGAAGATCCCTTTTTCTTCAAGGATTTTATCGCCAGCCGGGGTTGTGGGACCATTGGCTGCTTCGGCGAGAATTTTCGCCTGAATGGTCGGTGCTGTTTCTTCTGTCACCTGATTTTCAATGGCTGCAGGGATGAGAATATCAACAGGAAGGCTGAACATCTTTTCATTCGTGATCGGTTCTGCTTTTTCATAAGAGGAAGCATAGTTTTCTCCATTGTTCGTGAAAGCAAGCAAATCCGGAATATCGAGACCACCTTCTTTATAGACGCCCCCTTTAGCATCGGTGACCGCTACAATTTTCACACCCAGTTCATGCAAGAATTTTGCTGTCATGCTACCTACGTTCCCGAACCCTTGAATGGCCGCGGTGGCTTCTGTCATTTCAATTCCCAGAACTTTACATGCTTCCCGTATCGTAAATACGACCCCGCGCCCCGTTGCTTGAAGACGGCCAAGCGATCCACCTAAAACAACCGGTTTCCCAGTCAGCATACCCGGAATGTTGTATCCTCGAAGCTGATCAAACTCGTCAATCATCCATCCCATGACTTTCGGATTTGTATTCACGTCCGGGGCCGGGATATCTTTCTGGGGTCCGATGATTGGAGTGATTTTCTTAATGTAGTTTCGACTCAAGCTTTCCAATTCATTTTCCGATAACTGATCAGGGTCAACAATAACCCCACCTTTTCCTCCTCCTAAAGGAAGGTCGATAATCGCTGATTTCAATGACATCCAGATAGAGAGCGCCTTCACTTCATCTAAATTAACATCTGGGTGGAAACGGATTCCGCCCTTGGTCGGTCCGAGAATATCCATATGCTGTGACCGATACCCGGTGAAATTTTCAATCCGTCCATCGTCCATCCTCACTGGAATGGAAACTTCAAACACCCGCATCGGTTTTTTCAACAAATGATAGATGTTTTCATGAAACCCCAACGTCTCCACCGATTCCTTCAGTAGACCCTTCACAATCTCATAAGGATTGTGGCCATGCGTCATAATATCCGACTCCACCTTATCGTACTGATCCTTACCCATACTCCCACCTCATCCTTCCATATTTTTTCTGTACCAGGTCATACATTTTCTTCCACACCAGGTCTTACAGTAATTCCCAAGCCATTAAACTTCATTTTTATCTGGGTCCCAAGATAATTGATGATCATCTTCATCTGATTCAATAATCACTTCTTTTACCCCACGCTGGTTTAGAATTTTCTTCTCAAGGCCACCAAGCACTTGATCGATTTTTTCTATGGACATTTCCGGATCGAACTCCAGTTTCAATTCGACATGCAGTTCTTCCCCTTCTTTCATCACCATTAGCTTTTTGATATCGCGAACTTCAGGGTGCTCAAAGACAAACTCTCCGATTTTCTCTTCCATTTCTTCATCCGCCACCCCTAACACCCCGGCTGCATTGTCTAAGAATATACGCCCAACTACATAAAACAACATCACACCGATGATGACAGATGCATAACCTTCAGCTGTATGAAATGGTGTATAGGTGGCAATAAGAATGGAAATCATCGCAATGAGCGCCCCCGATGTTGCGACCATATCTTCAAGGAAAACCAGTTTTGTCGCCGGTTTTGCTCGACCGAGATTGGCGAGGCTCACTTTTACAACCTCCATTCCTTTGACATCCGCCTCTCCGATGTCTTTGACAACTTCTTTCATGGCTTTGTACAAAACAAAAGACTCTAGAATCGCAGCAACTCCTAACACCGTTAAGTTCAGCCACAGCCAGGAGCCTGCTTCAGGAGGATGAAGAATGTGATGAATCCCTTCTTTGATCGTTTCATAAGCCAAAATGCCAACGATAATGACAGCACCAAGCAAAACCAGGTTTACAAGCCGGGCAAACCCATTCGGAAATTTGTCAGTCGGTGCTTTTTTACTAAGGGCAGAGCCTATAAATACAAAGAATTGATTGGCCATGTCGCCTATGCTGTGCATCATCTCCGCAAACATCGCCACGTTTCCAGTAATGAAGTATGCTATGCCCTTAATCACGGCAATCGTAGCGTTAATGATGCTTGCCCATAATGCTGGTTTATTTCCTTTTTTCAATAAGACAAACAACTCTCTCATCCCTAACCCCTTTCCGACCCAGCTTCTCCCCATAGTTTCCCAAGATTGTACGGAAATCATTCCATAAAATGTCTGACCAGGTCTTACAGATTCTTCCGTACCAGGTCTTGCATTTTATCCCAAATAAAAAAAGGCATCCCGATTAGGATGCCTTTTTTGTATTCTTGATCATGAATTAGAAGGAAGCAGCTGTAGTTGCGGCTTCTTCCAAACCTTCTTCAATGATTTTTTCTGCGCGATCAGGGAATTGGTTATGCCCTTCTATCACTAGGGTCGTAATATCTTTAACTCCCCAGAATTGCAGGATATTTTCAACATAATTCACAGCCATCTCTGCAGATTTCGCCGGGCCTTCTGAATAAACACCGCCGCGTGCATTTAACAGGGCTACCTTTTTATCCGGAAGCAGTCCCTCAGGTCCTTCTTCTGTATAGCGGAAAGTCTGACCAGCCTGAGCGAGGTAGTCGAAATACGTGTGCAGCACAGCAGGAATGGTGAAATTCCAAAGCGGGAATGCAAAAACGACTTTGTCAGCTTCAAGGAACTGATCCAAGTAGGCTGTTACCGTATTCGTCGCTTCGATTTCGGCTTGAGTAAGCTCCATACCTTTAGCAAGCTTAAACATGCCATTGATCTTATCATTGTCATAGTAGTCCAGGTTTTCCTCGAACAAGTCAAGCTCCTCTATTTCATGTTCCGGGTGGACCTTTCTATAGTTATCCAAGAATGTGTGATAAAGTTTGACGCTCACAGACTGTTCCATTGGTCTGGAATTAGCTTTTACGAAAAGTACTTTTGTCATGGTGTGAACCTCCATTTATATATATTAGTTGTTACAGCAACTGTAAGTGAAAAGGGAACGAATGATATCTATTCGAACACAGGATCATTTTTATGTCCGTAATTCGAGATGTTGCTACACAAACTATCCAACGTGATACATCTTATAAACTTATGGTGTAGTTGTCAAACGACAAGTCCTGGAATTAAAAACTCCTCCAAATGTAACATTTTTACAAAAAGAGGTTTTCACTCTGACGAATGCGGATATATAGCTTATGTGCGCACAACAAAAACAAATTCGAAAGGATGTATTTCTAAATGGCTGATCGTTACAAAACAGGTGAACAAGCTCCAGAAGCAGGTACTTACGAATTTGATGGTTTAGTGGATGGTCGTAAAAATAACAATGTAACAGAGGATGAGAAACATATCGAATTGAGCAATGGCGATACGTTCCCACCTCTTCGCTCCAGTAAGGAAGCCGCGTACTGGAAAAAAGCATAATCATACACACTATGTCACATAGAAAAGTCCTGGACATCCCCCTGCCCAGGACTTTTCGTCATTTTTTCTTCCCATTTATCACTTTTAATGCTGGCGCCTGTTTTTCGTCTGGCTGACGCTCGAACGATGTAATCGTCGCCCCGATTCCAATGGTGAGTGAACCATCTGACTCCACACGGAACAACGTACCGGGCTCTTTGACTCGGATGGATTGGACATTGTGTCTGGCAAACACCTGCTGCAGGTCTCCGATCAGTTCATCTTTTCCATATGTGAAACCCATTTTGTCACTCCCTAAATGATCCTCTATTACTAGTAGGATATGTAAAAAGAGAGACAAACATGCTCGTTAATTCTGTGACCCTTCTTAAGTAGGCGATTAATCATAGAGAAGACTTCTCATACCGCGCCTTATATATTTCAAGCGCCATAAGATGAGTGGCTTTTGCTCTTTGTTGTGTTTGCTCTTTTACCTCAGGAAATTTCTCAGCTTCTACATAATCCGCAAGCACATCTATGATGTCATCTAATAATTTCGCTTTAAAATAAAGCTCCATCCGCTTAACCACAGCATCACCTGCAAGTACTCTCACTTTTTCCTCCCACATCGGCCACTCATCGGTACCAAACCAAGGCCAAAGCAAAGATGCATAATCCGCTGCGGCGTCACCAAGAGTAAGATCATCCCAGTCAATGATACAGAACTCCTTCTCATTCACTAAGATATTTTGCTGACTCAGGTCATTGTGAACGACATCTTCTGCTGGACGTTGAAAATGAATGGACTGTTGAATTTCCTTTTCCAAATCATCTGTCACTTCGTGAAACCAATCAAAGGTGTTCATTTTTACAAAAGGTAAGCTTGCTCTATGAGAGTTGATGATATGCAGATCTTCCCTTAATCGACGGATATACGTTTCGGTCATGGCATCAGCACAAGTCTGCTCCCCCGCTTCAAGCTCTTTTTTCAGCTTTGAATCTCCATGCAGCTGACTTACTTTTGATAGGATTTCATCCGTACCCGCACCCCCGTCCCATGCTCTTCCTTCGAAAAAGTCAAACACAAGGCCATAAGGGCGGCCCGGGATGACGGTTTTATGGATTTCCAGCAGCAGCTTAGGTGCATGGTAATTTTCTCTCAAATAATCATGAAGACGTGCCCATTGTTTCAGCCTGTCCATATGGTTCTCTTTGGCGAATTTCACATGCATGCGTTTCTTCCCATCGCTAATTTGATAGGACTGGTTCACAAAACCACCAGGATTCCATATATACCGAATGATGATTTTTTCAGTATGCAATCCAAGTCCTGCTTTGTGCGCCCATTGCTTCAATCGTGTGGCATTCTCTTGAGCATTCATTCTTGATCCCCCTCTTTATATCTCTTCTTCAATAAACGGCACTCTTCCTCCTCTCAAAAAAACCAGTCCTCTATAAACTTGGCCTCCTAACCGACAACTTGTACAAGATGACCTCTTTCTACCGCTCCTTCCTAACGAACCATTTAACATTTTGTCAATTGTCAGACAATTATGAACTTGATATAGTTAGTTAAAACAAGGAGGAGATCCAACTTGAAGATTAATCAAAAAAGATTTCAGGAACACATCGAAACCCTGGCCAAAATCGGAAAGATTGGAGAAACAGGGGTCTGTCGACTCGCACATTCAAAAGAAGACCGAGAAGCTGTCGATGTTGTCCGCGTTTGGATGGAAGAAGCCGGACTGGATGCCCATATCGATGGATTTGGAAACTTAGTTGGTCGTATCGAAGGAAAAGAAAAAGATAAACCGATTCTCATGTTAGGTTCACATATCGACTCCCAGCCCTATGGCGGCCGCTTTGACGGAACGCTAGGTGCTTTAGGTGCTATCGAAGTTGTACATACCATGAAAGAAGAAGGCATTACTCCCAATCGCTCGATTGAAGTCATCTGCTTTGCAGACGAAGAAGGTTCCCGATTCAATAAAGGCGTCTTCGGCGTTCGCGGGATCATCGGTCAGTTTGAAGATGGTGAACTCGAGCGAAAAGACAAAAATGGGGTCACCCGGTTGGAAGCACTCAGAGAATTTGGTGTCGAGCCTGATCTGAGTCAAAGCCCTGTCTACAAACCCGGGGACATTGAAGCATTTCTTGAACTCCACATTGAGCAGGGACCTGTTCTCGAATCACAAGACAAACCTGTGGGAATCGTATCCGCCATTTCCGGTCCGATCTGGCTGACCGTGACGCTTGAAGGATTTGCCGGACACGCAGGATCCGTCCCGATGAATTTAAGGCAGGATGCATTCTTAGGAGCCTCCATTATTACAAAAGAGTTTAATGAACTTGTCCGCAATGAAGGCACGCCGAATACAGTCGGTACCGTCGGCAGTGTCCAGACTTTCCCGAATTCCCGCAACATCATCCCTGAAAAAGTCGAGTTCACGATTGACCTTCGTGATATAGACTTGGATGCCCGCACAAAACTCGAAAAGAAACTCTACGAAATCATCGAACATACGAGCAAAGAACTGAACCTTGAATACTCGATCAGTGAAGATACCCGCAGTGATCCACGCTATTGCGCAGACTGGATCAAAGACATCATGAAAACAGAAGACGAACAACTCGGTTACGATTCGCCAACTTTAATGAGCGGTCCTTTTCACGATGCCTTATTCATGTCCTACATCAGTGATTACGGAATGATTTTCGTACGGTGTGAAAAAGGAATCAGTCACAACCCGCTGGAATATGCCGAAATGGAGGATATGCAAAAAGGTGTGGAGCTTCTTTATCATACAGCCTTAAAAATTGCTCAATCCTAGATGGAGGGAGAAGAAATGAAAGCAACCAAAGTATTCATCAACGGAGAAGTCATAACCGCCGATCAATCGGGTACGGTTTATGAAGCTCTTGCTATCAGAGGAGAGCGGATTCTCCAGGTTGGAACGACGTCCGAAGTTATGGAACGGTCCGATGATAACACAGAGATTATTAATTTGAATGGGAAAAGTCTGCTTCCCGGATTCAATGATGCCCATGCCCACCTTGAGTTGTACGGTACCAATCAGCTCGGGGTAAACATGAAGCAGGTGAATTCCATAGACTCTATCATTGAGAAACTTCAAACACGGGCAGAGCAAACACCTTCAGGAGAATGGGTTCGCGGCTGGGGATACAATCAAAACAACCTGCTCGAGGATCGCCATTTGACCAAATGGGATTTGGACAAAGTGTCCACCTCCCATCCAATCATTGTTGTGCGGACCTGTGGTCATATCTCATGTGTAAACAGCAAAGCTCTGGAAATGGCAGGTATCCATTTACAAACACCAAACCCACCTGGTGGGACCTATCACAGGGATGGTGACGAGCTTACTGGACTATTATTGGAAGCCGCTCATATGAAGATGTTCCAGCTTGCCGATTATTCAGAAGACGAGGTCATGCTCGGGCTCCAAATGGCCTCGGATCGCTTTTTGCAAAATGGAATAACAAGTGTACATGATGCAGGTGGATATGGCACAAAACATATCCGTTATTTACAAAAGGGTTCACAAGAAGGAAAGATCAGACAACGCGTTTATGTCATGTATGGCTCCCTCTTTGATTCTCCATCCGTTGTCAAAGCTGGAGTCGAAAGCGGAATCATGACAGGACTCGGTGACGACACGTTTAAAATCGGTCCTGCGAAAGTTTTCATTGATGGAAGCAGCAGCGGCCCCACATGCAAAACCCGGGAGCCGTATACAAGTAACCCAAATGATTCTGGCATTTTGTATATGGACCAAAACGAATTGGACCAACACCTCCTGCCCGCCCATAAAAAAGGCTGGCAGATTACCGCCCATGCCATGGGGGATGAAGCCGTACATATGCTGCTGACCACAATTGAGCGAGCGCTCAATCACAAGCCATCTACCGATCACCGTCACCGACTTGAGCATGCAGGAATCACTCCTCCTGACCTTGTAGAAAGGATAAAAGCGACGCGTGCTGTTCCCATTCCAAACCCTGCATTTCTTTACGAATTCGGAGATGGATATATCAACGACTACGGTGAAAGAGTTGATCACTTTTTCCCGTTAAAAAGCTACGTAGAGCAGGATATCCCTTTTGCCATCGGTTCCGATAGTCCGATAACAACGGTGAATCCGCTGATCGGTATCCATGCAGCTGTCAATCGGACAAGCAAACACGGCCACCCTGTCGGTCAAAACCAATCCATTACGGTCGAAGAAGCGATCCGCTCTTATACATGGGCAGGGGCTTATGCCAGTGGTGAAGAAGGTTTGAAAGGAACCTTAGAACCAGACAAGTACGCAGATTTCGTTATTCTCGATCAATCCATTTTGCGTTGTCCCTCCCACAAACTAAAAGACATCCAAGTAGAAATGACAATTTTAAACGGAGATATCGTGTATGAAAAACAAAAGGAGGATGCCCATTGACGAAGCAAAAGTTTATTAAAATTTACTGTCTTTCTCTAGCCATTCCATTTTTACTTCTCGTCTTCCCGTTGTTCTCCATCGCCAACAGGGAAACCCCATTCATTATCGGTTTACCTTTTCGGTATTCTGGGTCATTTTTTGGATCGTTGTCACATTCATCATCGTCTTATTCCTTTACAAAATCGATCCTGACAAAGACGAAAAGGAGGTCCACTAAATGGCACAATGGCAAATTGCAATGATCATGATGATCGGTTATCTCGTCGTCGCTTTATTCATCGGTGTTTTAGCCGGACGTAACCAGGACAAAAGTTCACTAGAAGAGTTCACGACAGCGAAAGGGAATCTCGGTTTGTTCGTCATGTGGTTCCTCATGGGTGGAGCCGTTTTCAGTGCCTTCTCTTTCCTTGGTGCACCAGGATGGGCTTTTTCACGCGGTGCACCTGCCTTGTACATCATCACATACACCGCTTTCGCCATCTTACCTTGGTATATCATCGGACCGAAAATTGGAGCCATCGGCCGCAAACATAACATTTATACAGTCGCTGGATTTTTACAGCTGCGCTACTCCAGTCGTGTGATCGCCATGATTATCGGTATCGTCGCTCTCCTGGCTTCCATCCAGTACTTGGCCACACAAATGAAAGGGATGGCCTATATCTTCAACATCATGACTGAAGGACGAATTCCTTTTTGGCTTGGAGCATTGCTTTCTTATGGAATTGTCGTCGTATACGTAGCTACAGGCGGGCTGCGTGCTGCTGCTTGGTCTGATGTATTTCAAGGGATTCTCATGATCGTCATCTCCTGGACAGTCGGACTAACGATCGTCAATCAGCTTCATGACAGTGTCCCGAACATGTTCCGGAATTTGACGCAGGACAATCCAGGGTTTCTGCAAATCGGTGCGGAAGGTTCTACGATGTCTACCATGGCTTACACCACCACGATTCTTGTATCGACCATCGGCTTCCTCATGTGGCCGCACTTGTTTTCAAAATCCTACGCTACCAAAGCGCGGACAATTAAAAAAACCGTACTCGTCTATCCGATGTTCGCCTTGTTCCTAATCCCGCTTCTTTTTGTCGGATTCTCTGCCGTTAACGTCATCCAAGCCGATCAAATCGGTTCACCGGATGAAATCCTGCCCTACCTAATCACAACCGTTCTCACGTTGCCGGGTTGGGTGTACGGTCTTGTCGGAGCTGGGGCCCTTGCTGCTGCTATGAGTACCGCGGATGCCATCACGCACAGTGCTTCCCTTGAGTTCACAGATGGTTTGATCCGCAACATAAAAAGAGACCTTTCATCAAAAACGACGCTTTTAATTATGAGAATCGGCGTCTTCGTCATCGGAGGTCTTGCCTATTTTATTACTGTGTTTGGTGGGCAGGGATTGATTGCCCTCCTACTTGGAGCCTACGGATCTATCGTTCAATTCGCCCCAGGTGTCTATGGTGCTTTGTATTCCAAAAAAATCACGGCACCTGCTGTCATTACCGGGTTAATATCGGGGACTGTCGTCAACTACTACTTCCAGCTTGTCGCGGACTCCCCACCATTGGATATTAATCCAGGTATCCTTGGCTTGATCGTTAACGTTGGACTAGTCGTTCTGATCAGTGCCTTTTCTCAAGGAAAAGAGATGCCAATGGCAGAGGAATATAGAAAAATAGGTTCATAATAAAAAGGACTCAGCGCTTAATAAGCTCTGAGTCTTCTCTTATAAATAAAGAATTGGCTGACGAATACAAAGAGATAAGCCGGTCTTCTTTATTACACGTTTACCCTTATCCAGCCCGTCTCTTTCGGAAAGTCTTTACGAGTCAATGTTCTTCTTTCCATCCATTGCCTGTAAGCTGTCATTGTACCATCATGTGTGACCACAAAAACACGGTCTTTCCCTAGCTGCTTACACCAATGAATCAATTCAGAAGCAGCATCTACAAATTCCTTTTCAGGGATTTCATTGATCCCCTCCGCCCATCGCTTTCCACCTAAATGGAAGTCCGGAAAGTCCTCAGCCGCCCGGTCTTTAGTCAAAATCTGATCACAGGGTAAAGTCTCCCACTCTTTTTTTTGCGGAAACATACGTGGGCCCACAGCAGGATTCACCATCACCCTGCATGGAATACCTTCACTCCAATGAGCAGCTGTTTGCAAAGTCCTCACTGTCGGACTGACGATGAGAAAATCTTCAGAAACCAGCGGCCACGTTTCCTGCAACTTTCTCGCCTGGTTCTCTCCACGAATGGTCAATTCCGGGTGCAGGTTATGTAATCGATCAGGTTTTTCAGTATGTTCCCCTTCCCCGTGGCGTACGAATACCAGCTCCATCATTGGCCTCCTTTTTATACTTTCTACCCATTTTCCTTACATTACTAAGAATATGATGTACGATGACATACACAAAAACACACCCTACGATAAAAGCCGAAACCCATAATCCCTCTCTCATTTCCAGCGAGGAAGTGAGCAGAACGATGCCGCTTAACACCAAACCTATGAACATATAATAAGAAAAGCTTTGCCACCATCTTCGCTTACACCGTACATGTTCGATGAATATAGACAGAGGGATTCCCAGTAAAAAGTAAACGAGGAGAGTGTACAAAAAAATAAGAGTTGAAACATTAAGATCTCCTGCAGATAGTACGTTCAACGCAATGGCTACGATGGTGGACGAAATAAAAGCAGCTAAAACCCCCATATAAATGTTCTTCATTCATTAAACCTCCGTCCTGACTTTTGAACCTAAGGTGTTATTTCCCGAGCAATATTTATCCAAACCGTAACACAGTCTATCCATTGTATTCCACAAAAAAGAGGATGGAGCAATCTCCATCCTCTTTCCTATTTAAGCACTCCACATTTTTTGGAACACACGTTCCTGGATTTTCTTATGCCGTTTCATCGTCAATAAGCTAAACAGAACATAAGCAAGCAGACTTAAAAGTACGGGCAGGACCACTGTATGCATCCCAAACGCCTGCGGCATAAAGCTGTGAAATAGAATATAGCTTCCCACCCCGGTCAAAATAGAAGCAATGGCTCCACTGGCATTTCCTTTTTTCCAATATAACCCCATGATGACAGGCCAGATAAAAGCTGCTTCCAGCCCACCAAAAGCAAATAAATTTAACCAAATTAGTAAATCCGGCGGCTGAATTGCCATGGCAAACACGAGAATTCCTATGACAGCAGTGACGGAAATACTCAGTCGTTTCACCTTCTTCGCACTTGCTTCAGGATTTACATAATTCATATACACGTCTTTCACCACCGCTGAACTAACAAGCAGGAGCAGTGAATCGACGGTCGACATGATCGCAGCCATCGGGGCTGCAAGAACAATGCCTGCCAGCCACGCCGGGAGCACCTCCATCGCAATCCGCGGCATCACCGTGTCACCGATTTCAATTCCTGGAAGGACAGACCTTGCGAAAACCCCGGTCAAGTGCATGCCCAGCATGATCACACCAACAACCACAGTTCCAATAATTAACGCGCGGTGCATCCCACGTGAACTTTTATAACTCATGGCACGGACGGCAACTTGCGGCAGACCGACGACACCAACCCCGACAAGAATCCAGAAAGACGATACATAAGCCGGCGTAAGGGAACGATCCGCACCGTATGGTGAAATTAAATCCAGGTTTTCTGCAGCAAGATCAGAGATAATATTTCCAATCCCGCCTCCTGCGATAATCGTACCAATCAGGATGATCATCGTACCGAAAAACATAATGACTCCCTGCACAGTATCCGTAATCGCTACAGCACGGAACCCGCCGATAATGACGTACACAAGCACGGAAACGGCGAAAATGAACAAAGCAGCCGTGTAGGAAAGCCCTGTAAAGGATTCAATCAGGCGGGCACCTCCGACCCACTGCGCCGCCATTGCGGAGAACAAGAAAATAATAATACTTGCCGCTGATAGGATGACCACCCATTTACTTTGGTAGCGTTCCTTCAAGAAGTCCACAAGTGTGACGGCACGGATTTTCCTTGCCATAATGGCAAATTTCTTTCCAAGGACGGACAGGACGAAATAACCCGTCGCAAGCTGTGTCATGGAAAGCAGCACCCAGCCCAAACCGACTGTGTAAGCGACTCCGGGACCACCGACAAAACTGCTGGCACTTCCATAGGTGGCAACCATTGTCATCGCTAGTATGAACCCACCAAGCTGTCGGCTTCCTAAAAAATATTCCTGTAGAAAATCCGCACTGGACTTTAGATATTTCGAAGCATAAAAGCCAATAAAAAAGATGATGACTAAAAATAGTAACAGTGGTACGACAACACCCCAGTTCATTCTTCCTCCTCCTCATCCAGCTGAACTTCTTTGAATAAAAATTTGACTGCTAGAATGACGAGTAGGAAGATCAGGACCGTGACGGCCATACAACTATAAAAAAACCATGCGGGAAAGCCGAAGATGTAGTCATACTCCTCCACAGGACCCGAGCCGAGGCCATAAGCAAAGCCATACCAAAGAACGAAGTTCACCACAACCAGAGTAACTCCAATCAATGCTTCTTTGTTGGCAATTTTGTACCGCGGATCTTCCATCCGCTTATCTTGATGATTCATATAATATTCCCCCTTGCCTAACCGAACGTCTACCTATTCCTGTATTTCTTCCATTGATGCATTCATGTTTTCTTCTTTTCCAAGCTTACCGAAAAATCACTGGTCTGTCTGCACCCTTTTTTCATAAATACGTGCTACTCCTCCCATTTCAAACATAAAGTATGAATGTTCCATTTTTAAAGATAAGCTCCCTTTAGTGGAAGACTCAGTTTCGAGACTTTTGTTAGGTGGATGGGGGCTGCGGGGAATAGCTCGCTTTCCGCGGGAGCGCGGTGAGCCTCCTCGGACTGCGTCCTGTGGGGTCTCACCAAGCACTTTTTTCCCGCAGGAGTCTCGCCATTCCCCTCCGCCCCTTTG
>NZ_JAYLVQ010000083.1:0-40431 GCF_035818575.1 Halobacillus sp. HZG1 | reverse complement strand
CGCCAAAGAGAGGTCGGGTCGCGCCAAAGAGAGGTCGGGTCGCGCCAAAGAGAGGTCGGGTCGCGCCAAAGAGAGGTCGGGTCGCGCCAAAGGGAGGGCGGGTCGCACCAAAGAGAGGTCGGGTCGCGCCAAAGAGAGGTCGGGTCGCGCCAAAGAGAGGTCGAGTGCACAAAAAAACCACCGGGAGATCCATCCCGGTGGCGACTGCCCTATATTCTATTACTTACCGATGAACATTTGTGTCCAGTAGTTCCCGTCTTCTGCATGACCTACACCGATGTGTGTGAAGTCAGGATTCATGATGTTTTCACGGTGACCTTGACTGTTCATCCAGCCCTGGACAACTTGTTCTGGAGTTGTTTGTCCCATAGCAATGTTCTCGCCGGCTGTACGGTAGTCGATGCCATATGACTTCATCATGTCAAATGGAGAACCGTAGTTCGGACTGTTGTGAGAGAAATAGTTGTTTTGCTGCATATCAAGTGACTTGTCTTTAGCTACGGCACTTAGCTCCGTGTCTAATTTCAGTGGAGCGAGTCCTTGTTTTTCACGTTCCTGGTTCGTCAATTCAACGACTTGCTTTTCAAAAGCGGATACTTCAGATGTTGCTTCGTCCTGTGTGTTTTCTTCTTTTTGAACTTCTTCTTCAGCAGGCTGCTCTGGTGCTGGAGCTGGTTCAGCTTCAGGTTGTGGAGCAGGTGCTTCTTGTTTAGGTTCTTCTTTTACAGGTGCTTCTGCTTTTGGCTCTTCCTGCTTCGGTTGTTCGGTTGGAACTTGTTGATATTTTTGAGCGTACTGATCAAAGAAAGATTGGAAATCTACCTGTTGAAGATTGTTATTCTTTAAAGCTTCTTCATTTTCAGTGATCCAGTTGTTCAATTGACCGCGATCTATTTGAATGGTCTTTGTTTCTACTTGTACGTTTTGCTGTACTTCACCTGTGGATGCAAGGGAAGTAGCTGGTGATGCTAGTAAGGATAGAGCAAGTGCTCCTGTTACAATCAATGACTTTTTCATCATGTTGAAAATTCCTCCTTGAAACCTTTGTTTTTTGGAACGACTCTATCGTACCATCGAACTTTTGTAATATAGGAGGAGGATCTTTCCATATAATTAAAAGAAAAGAGAAATAGATTCAAAGGTGAAGCCTTTTTCCTATGCATTCAAGGATTTTTAAAATTCGATGATAGAAGTCATGTTGGAATATAAATCCTGTTCACTTATATTTTACTAGTTTACCAGGGTTGACAGACTTTTGAGAAAGGTCTGTTTTTTACGATTATGACAACACCTTTACAAAGATTAGTGGGACATTAAGGACTGCAGAAAAGCATCATTACGCTTCTTTGCAACCGAGGCTAGCTTCAGGAAAGACTTAAGACCGGAGCCGAACAGCTGAAGAACCGGAGACATATTTTTAACACGGACGTTCGTTGTGGTATAGTGAAGGAAAGAAGGAGGCGGATGTTAATGAACCCAATGACCATTCACGTCAAGCAGCAAAAGAAAGATGTAGCGCTTCTTCCATCCCGGGTTGTCTTTTACGAGCAAATGCAACTCGTTGAAACCTTCAATGATCAATCTGAATGCCATATGCTTTTCTTTTATAAACAAAAATATCTTACAGCCGTCAAGACGACACGGCTTAAGCTCCATTCCTATGTGGCCCGTGCATTCAAGGAAGGTACTGTATATGAATCTCCGCATCCTTTTATACATGCATTGATAGAAATGAATCATCCCCTACAAAAAATCAGCTATCCTCAGCTGAAAAAGAACATTGCACGACCGTATTCCAGGCAGGAACAAGCGAAAATCCTCACCTTTTTTGAATCATTCATTCCTAAAAAACAACTATTCCAAGATATAAAATCTCTTTTTTATCAATACCGTCGGGAAGGAAACATGTCCGGTGCCTATAGGGTCATCCGCGTGATGCGTGACTTCGCGCCTAATAATCGGTTCGTGAAAGAAATGGCTAATGATCTTTCTTATCGAGAGCATGCCAATCAATACTTAGAACAATCGCATGAACTCATGGAACGCGATCCTTTGTTTAAGGAAACGTGTGCCTCATTCGAAGACCACCAACGTCTCTTGGAAAAAGAAAACCGTTGGGTTGAAGCGACTTCTTATCTGTTCGCTGATTTTTATAACCAACCGACCTCTGAAAGCTATCAATTGTGTCGATCCTCATTCTCCAGGTATTTCGATAACGATAGCCGAACCTTCTTACTTGAGCAGATGGCTCAAGCTGTTCCATCCTTTGAATCAGTGACTGAAGATCTTTTCCAACACTATCTAGTCAATGAAAATGTCCATGCAGCAGCACAACTCTATATAGAACGGGACCTGCAGCTCGATGAAGCACAATTCAACCAGTTGAAGGCCCTGCTAGAGAAGAACCGGTTTGCGGAGGATCCTGAGAACCTTCTTCCTTTAATGAAACGAATCACAGACGAACAGCCGGGGCAATCGAAAGACCTGTTGGACGCTTTTGTTATAAGGCTTCTGCAAACGCAGGAACTTGTCCAAGTCCATGAATCTTTAAAGTCTTTTCCGAATAAGAGTTCCCTTATGAAAAAAGTGGAGCGGATGAACGACATTTGCGAAGACCTCGATTGTATGCAGGAGCTCGGAGAACTGTACTATGAATTTCATCAGCTTGAGAAATCTATCGAATGTTTTCAAATGGAAATGGAGCTGAAGCCGAGTACACCAGAGCCGTTGAGGTGGTTGTCGAAAGTGTATGCAGATAAACAAATGATGGATGAATCAAAGGCCTACCAGCAACTGTGTGTCGATGTACAAAAGTGGGCATAAAGGTGATTGACGGCGGGGCGTAAATCCTATATAAAAGACGAGAGAGTCATATTGGGAAGAAAGTGGGGAGAAGAGAATCAAGTTACGCCATTTTATTGAACATAAAAGTTTTTCACGTTTTATATTAACGGTTATCTTGATCAATGCTGTCATTATCGGGATCTCTACGGATGACAGCATTTATCAAAACTATCAGTCGTTATTCATATTTCTAGACATTTTAGTTTTATCCATCTTTACGGTTGAAATTATTTTAAAGCTTGTCGTTTATCGCCGTCACTTTTTTAAAGATGGCTGGAACATCTTCGACTTTGTTATCGTATTTGGAAGTCTCGTGCTCTATAACACTCATTTCGTTGGTGTTTTACGAATTTTGCGTGTGCTCCGAGTATTGAGGACGATATCAGTGGTACCTTCCTTGAGAAGGTTGACAAGCGCTTTGTTCCTTGCGATTCCCGCCATCGGGTCCGTCATGATCCTAATGGCCATCATCTTTTATGTTTATGCGATTATCGGAGTCACTTTTTTTGGAGATATCGCTCCTGAATACTTTGGAAACGTCGGCCTTAGTACTTTGACATTATTCCAAGTGTTTACGCTGGAAAGTTGGGCGAGTGGTGTTTTTAGACCGATTTTTGCTGAAATCACATGGTCCTGGGTTTATTTCGTGTCCTTCATTGTTATTTCTGCCTTTATCATTTTAAATCTGATTATTGGTGAAATTGTTAACAATGCCCAGCAGCTATCTGAACATGCGGAGGAAGAAAGTAAAGATATGGCGAAGATTATGAATGACCTTGATGAGCTTAAGCAAATGATACGTGAACAAGATCATAAGAATAATAAAACAGGTTAAACCCAAAAGGGTCGCTGTCCAGCAATTGGACAGCGACCCTTTTTTAATTCCTGATAAACGTTTCTAACCACTGATTTTTTTCCTGAGACTAATATAATCCCCTCCTCTGTAAGGAGGGAAGGGATAGTGTATATTTAGTTGAAAAATAAAAGGGCAATAGAGATTGGGATGAAGCTCCAAATCAGAATGATGACACAGAAGCCCATAATGTCTTTAACTTTCAACCCGGCAATAGCTAAAAGTGGCAATGCCCAGAATGGCTGGATCATGTTCGTCCACGCATCCCCCCAGGCCACAGCCATCGCCGTTTTGGCTGTGCTTACGCCAAGATCCATGGCAGCTGGAATCATAATCGGTGCCTGAACGGCCCACTGTCCGCCACCGGATGGAACGAAGAAGTTGACGATGCCGGCACTGATGAAGGCGAGCACGGGAAACGTGAATTCCGTTGAAATGCTCACAAACCAGTTCGACATCTGTTCAGATAAACCGGAAGCAACCATCATGCCCATGATTCCTGCATAGAAAGGGAATTGAATGATGATTCCGCCGGCATTTTTCACTCCATCATTTACGCTGTTCAGAAATCTTCTTGGTGTCTGGTGAAAAAGGATTCCGAGGAATAAGAAGATAAAGTTCACAATATTAATATTGAGGTCAAATCCGTTCCTAATAAAGTGATACACGATGAAGGCCAGGCCAAGCGCCCCAATTAAATAAGAGATGATCCTGCTGTTTTCCATCCTTTCGGCTGGGGTCAGGTCGGCAGTTGTTGCGGCCATTTGCTGCTCCGCCTTATCTTCGTTTTCTAAGAAGTCCAGGTTGTTTTTACTGAGGTCTCCACTGGATTTCAGTAACCACAAGTTAAGTAGAGGAAGTGAGAGAAGTAAAGTCACAATGATGAAGATATTCATGCTGCTGAACAATGTCTCCGTAATAGCGATGGAACCTATTGAATCAGATAAAAAATGGTCTTCTGTCGCAATGGTCAATGGAATGGACCCTGAAAACCCTCCGTGCCATAGGATGAATCCACTGTAAGCACTGGCCATCAATAAACGATAGTCCACATTCGGTACACGTCTCGCTACATGAACGGCAAGGAGTGCTCCGGCTACAAGGCCGAAACCATAGTTGATCACACAAGCGACTCCAGCTACGAAAGTAACTAATACAATGGCCTGTCCCGGAGTTTTCGCAAGCGTACTTATTTTAGATAATGCAGCTTTAACTAAAGGGGTATTTGCAAGTATGTATCCCGTCACAACGATCAATGACATCTGCATGGCAAATGCGAGCAGGTTCCAGAAGCCATCTCCCCAAAATTGCACCATCTGTCCTGGTGAGCTGCCTGTGAAGAAAATCCCTAATCCAAAAACGACGAGTGTCAGAATGATGGCAAACAAAAACGCATCGGGTAAGAAACGCTGCACCATCCGGTCAAAAAAGTTTGTGATTCCTCGAAGCATCCTAAACAACCTCCTAATTATGTAATCGCTTTCAACCCTCCTTGTTAAGTGTCCTTTAGTGAGGAGGAAATTTCAAGGTCCGAGATAAATTTTTCCTTGTCAAAAGTTAGAAAAAGACATATACTACATTACAACACTAATGCACCCATTCAGAGAGAAGGTGATTCATTGATTCTCGATACCGATGGCTTAAAACCAATCTATATTCAAATTGCTGAGTGGCTGGAAAGCGAAATTCTGCATGGGAATTTCCAGGCAGACGAAAAAGTGTATTCTCAATATAAACTGGCCGACTTATATAACATCAACCCGGCAACAGCCGCCAAAGGTCTGACGAAGCTTGCAGAAGAAGGGGTCCTCTATGACAAACGAGGACTTGGTAAATTTGTCTCGACCAACGCTAAAGCGATTATTGTCGAAAAGCGTAAAAATCAGACGCTGAAAAAATTAGTCGAGGATCTCGTCACAGAAGCCGGAAGACTGGAGCTTTCTGAGGAACACATCTTAAAGCTCATCAGGGATGCTTGGAAAGGGGAACAAGGATGAAGGCCATTAAATGTAAGGATGTAAACAAACAATTCTATCGGAAGCGTGCGTTGAATGATCTTTCTTTTTCTGTGGATGAGAATAAAATTGTCGGCGTGATCGGCAGGAATGGAGCTGGGAAAACGACAGTTTTGAAAATCCTAGCGGGGTTATTAAAGGAAAAGTCAGGAGTCATCGAAGTTTTCGGCAGAAGGCCGTTTAACAATTTATTCGTGTCTGCGAATACCATTTATATTGATGATGCTATGAATTTCCCTACAGCGCTCACCTTAAAAGAAATTCTTGAGGAGGGAAGACGCTTTTATCATCATTGGGATCATGAACTGGCCCTCCGTTTGTTCCATTTTTTCGAGTTTGAACCGAAACAGCGTCACAATGAACTATCCAAAGGGAAGGAAAGCACGTTCAATATGATCGTAGGTCTTGCGTCAAGATCGCCGCTTACCATCTTTGATGAACCAACGACAGGGATGGATGCAGCGGTACGAAAAGACTTTTACCGTGCGTTACTGAAGGATTATTTGGCGCATCCTAGAACGATTCTATTATCGACGCACCATTTGGAGGAAATGGAAGATTTACTTGAAGAAGTACTCGTGATTCATGAGGGAGCTTTGAGTCTGCATATATCGATGGATGAATTGAAGGAGTATGGAGTGGGGCTCACAGGAAAGAAGGATGCGGTTGATTCATTTCTGAAAGAAAAACAGATGCTGTGGAAAAAAGAACAGGCCTTTGATACATGCTATGCCGTGATTAAAAATGATCTTACGGGTGATGACTATCAGCGCCTGAAGGAATCGGGGGTTCAAGTTTCCCCCGTTAAAGCGAATGATCTATGTATCTACCTGACTGAATCTCAAAATGGAAAGGGGAGTGTGGATGATGTCTTTGATCGAAGTGCAGACGTCTGAAATCGTCAAGCGGCAGATCGGATATAAATGGAGGGCTTATACAGGCGTATTCACATCTCTTGTCGTTATCCAGCTTCTCGGCTTATTCTTTTCCCTGAACGGAACAGGACAGATGGGTAGCGGGAGAACAGGATACGATGTTAAAATCACCTATTTTACTGCAGATATCATTGTAGGCTTCACGATTTTCTGGGGATTTCTAACGGCCTTTCTGTTAACGACGAAAGCCTATCGAGAAGATGACTTCGCATTTGTAACAAACAGGAAAACGAGTACACTGTCTACGATTGCTTTCTTGTTTACGATTTGTGTCATCGGCGCGCTGACGGCTTTGCTCTCCAGTTTTGCTTTAAAACTGCTTGCGTATGTCATCCTGCCGGGGGAAGAGATGCTTCTCATTCAAGGGATGGGGGATGTGGGCACTTGGCTGCAAGGAATATTTGCTACCATTCTTATCGTTTTTATGTTCAGCAGCTTAGGCTACTTGGCTGGCATGATCATTCAGTTAAACAAAATGCTTGTCATCGTTCTGCCTGTCGTTGTGGTAGGATTGATGATTTTGTTATCCAGAGGCGGCTTTCAAGTGGAGGAGTATTTTTTTCAATTCATTTTTGAAGAAAACCAGGCATGGCTTTTTACTCTGAAAACGATTGCTGTGACCACCATTTTTTACGCACTGGCTGTCCTCGTTTCTAATCGTCTGGAGGTGAAACGATGATTGTTGCAGCGTTTCTGCCAATTTTTCTATTGTTGGCAGTTATTATTGGTTTGATTCTCCTCATTAATAAAAGTTCCCGATTCGGTTTTGGAAGAGGTAGAGCAGGACTCTGGATGCTGATCGGTTATTCGTGCCTGTTAGTGGTGTCAGCAGTTGTTTTCCTTGCGCTTCCTATTGGTAACACGGATTTGCAAGGAAAGGAGAGCGAGCGAAAGGAAGAACAAACGTCTCAGGCGTTTTATGATGCCGTTCTTCAAGGGAAGATAAACGAAATGGAAAAATGGCTCATCCATGAATGGTCGTTTCCTTTTAATGAAGAACAATTGATTCTTCAAGTTGGGGCAAATGATGTGAACAGCATCAATATTTTTGTCGAACATACGGATGGACTTACAGATACTATAGAAGCTTCTTATTATCAGACACCGTTGATGATTGACGGGTTCGAAGTGGAAGAAAAGTACACACCGGCGGTTCATATGGACATGACAACCCTCACAATTTATCCAGGAGAGACAAAGGATCTGAAATATAAAATGTTTGGTTCTGAGTTTCCTTTCCGCATGTTTAACAGAGAGGAAGGGACGATGTGGATGGATTCAATTGTTTCGCACTGGAACGGTTCTGCGCTTTATATCCGTGTCCCTGAAGGACTGGAGGTATTTGCTGATCAGAGTAACTATACCGAAGTGGACCCATCATAGAAAAACAGCTTCTCCTTGAGAGGGTATGTTTTTCATAATATTGAAGAATAAAAGAAACAGAACTCCTTTTATGACGGGGGTTCTGTTTCTTTTTCAGGGATATTAATATGAATTTCTTTTCTATTGCTGCCATCTCTTTCAACAACCCAATACTCATAATCTGGTTCCCTGCCGGCAAAGTTACGGTCTACCGTTACGAGCAGATGATTGGAATGTTGGAAAAAACGTGGATGGCCGGCGTAGTCAGAGAAATTAGTGATTTGTTTAATGTTTTCCCCCTTTGTATCCATCGTGAAAATTTCGTACTGAAACGTACCGTTGCTCGATTTTGATGCAACATCCGCAAAGGCAATCACTTTTCCTTCTGGTGATCGTGTTGGTGAAGACAGCGTTGGACTTTGAGCTTTTGAATAATCCGACGACACAGGAAGGATGGTTTTAGTCTTTCCGGATTCCAGGTCGAGTATTTTTATGCTGGATGTTTCGTAGCTTTTGCTGTACATCAGTTTTTTTCCGCCTTCGATGATTTGCAGGGAAGAGATCGAGACTGTATTCATGTTGGTTATCTGTTCAATTTCTTCTGTATTCAGGTTCATTTTGTAGATGTCAAAGCCGTTGGGCTGGGTCCGGTTATTATATGTTTCTGTGTACTTGCTGTTTTTCACAAAATATACGTGTTCGCCGTCAGGAGCGAATGCAGCGTAAGGGACGTATTCCTCCTCACCAAGGAGAGGGCGTAAACCCCCATCTTTATAAAGCATCAGCTGTTTGTGCATGTGCTCTTCGCCTTCCCATTCACGTAGAAAGAGCATTGACTCGCCGTCTGGAGAGTAAGCAGGCTGCAAGTCATCTTTACCTTCTTCTGGTTTTAATAGAAGTTTAGCCATGCCGCCTTCTATTGGTGCTGAGTAAAGAGCGCCATGATCATTTTGAAAATAAGTGAAGGTCAGTTCCTCGTCGTTTGGAGAGAGGGCAGGTTCCTTGCCAATTCCTGTGTAGCCGGTCGGAGTAGCCGCAAAAGTCCCTGTCCAATAAAGACATAAGTATAGAATGAACACGCCACTTATAAAGAGTAAGTTTTTCTTTTTTAAAGACAATGCTCCATTCACCTACTTTCCATTTGATCTTTTGTAATAAAGTGGAAAACTATCCCTAAGAGCAGAACGATAGCACCATAAACACCCAGGAGCAGGTGCTCAATCAGTCCTATAACCATTAAGAGAGCCCCCGCTCCAGCCATCACTTGGCTGATGAACAGGACAACCTTTCTGCGTTTGAATAACAACAGAAGGATATGGATCATCACAAAACCTAGAAGAACAGGCCAGCCAACACTGTTTAGTAATTCTTCCATCCCAATATCCTCCTTTACATAAATGTTGACAGAATGGTGAAAGGAGAGACGGTTGCGGCGGCCATAAATAATAAACCGGTAAAAATCGCTAAAACCGGACGCTTTCCGATCAAATACATCTGGAACTTATAAAAACCAAGCCAGGCAACTATGACACCGATTGGAAGGAGACCTCTCCACGTAAAGCCTGTGAAAACAAGCATTCCCCAGACCATAAATAACGCTGCTGTGCTGATGATCACACCAAAAATAATATTCATGATATGACTGATTTTCGTTACCGTTTTTGCTTTGGGATCGTTGTTCGTTTTTAAGGAAGCGAAGTATGAATTACGAACGATAAAAATCAGACACAAGAGGATAAGAGTGAAAATGTAGGTCATGAACAGGATGACTTGAAGTGAATAAAATTGTGTAATGATGACAAGGTTGAATCCGTTCCATAATGCTGAAAGGAAGACGACGGTATTGACAGACCAGAAATATTTTCCGACCCAGGAGATGTTCATCGCTACTAGTGTGACCAAACTGCCAAAAACGAGTTGAATGAAGAGCCAGACTGGTTCAGGATCCCCGAATGAAAAGGTCATAATCAGGTGTATGAACACGCCTAATAGCAGAGTAGCCACTCCAATTCCATAAAGCAGTCCACGCTGAAACGGGTAGAGGGTTTCCTGTAAACCATCTCCGATCAGTCCAGGAGCACCGAAATCGTTGATTGCCAGTCTTTCAGCTCTTTTCTCTGTTTCCCCGTTGTTTATGTAGTCTTGCTTAGAAGCTTTTAGGTGTGCCAATAATTCTTCTTTAATTTCATCCCGCTCGTCGTCAGTACTCTGCATCTGATTCAGGATCTGATTGACATGTTTTTCTAATTTCTTCATGGAAGTTCCCCTGTCGTTTTGGTGATGAGGTCATTGACACTCTTCCATTCCTCAAGCTTTTGCAGGAGGACCGTACGACCTTCATCGGTAATCCTGTAATATTTCCTCCGTCCATAGTCAGTTTCTGACCAGTAGGATGTCATCCACTCCTTTTTCTCCAAACGCTTGAGAGCAGGGTAAAGGGTTCCTTCACTCATGTTGTACAATTGATTGCTTTCTTCTTTTAAGTGTTTGACGATTTCATATCCGTACATATCCCGCTTGTTGACAAGATTGAGCATGAGAATGTCTATGCTCCCTTTCATAATCTCCCTATCCATATTCACACTCCTTTTCCATTAATTTCTATAAACATTGTAATACGATGTACATCGTAAAGCAAGGTCATGATTTTTCACACAATTGGGCACCCGCACATAAATTAGCAGTAGAGGTGGTGAGAATGAAAGATGATCAAAGGGAATCTGTGACAGACCCTTTACAAATGGAAAAACAAGAGTGGAAAAAGCGGCAGATGCAGCACCGTCTGAAGCAGATACTGACCATATCCTCGCCGATTTTCATTGTATTGCTATGGGAGTTTTTATCGCGAACGGGACTGATTGATGCCCGTTTCTTTCCGCCTCCGACAGAGATCGTTGGGACGTTCTGGGCGATGGGGATGAGTGGGGAGCTGTTCCATCATGTCGGGATTTCTTTATTTCGTATTTTTGCCGGGTTCCTGCTTGGGGTCATACCGGCGATTGTGATCGGCCTTTTGATGGGACTTTATGGACCCATCCGCCATTTCCTTTCACCTCTTATCATGGCACTCATGCCGATCCCGACCCTTGCGCTCCTGCCGATCATCATCATCTTATTCGGTGTCGGTGAAGTTTCCAAAGTGGTGACGATTGCGGGGAGTGTGTTTTTTCCTGTCGTCATAAACACAGTAGCGGGCGTTGTAAACATTGACCGCATTTATTTGGATGTGGCAAAGAATTATGGGGCCGATTCGAAGCAGTTCTTTTTCAAGATTGCATTGCCGGGTTCGCTTCCGGTCATGCTCGAAGGGATTCAGATGGGGCAGGCGATCGCACTGCTTACGATTGTCGCAGCGGAAATGATGGGAGCCAATTCAGGGATCGGGTATTTGATCTGGACGTCGTATAAAGCCTTTTTGTTGAAAGAAATGTTTGTCGGGCTTGTGCTCATTTCGTTCTTCGGCTATTTATTTTCGATCATTCTCCGGGGCCTGCAGGCCAAATTGCTGCCATGGCGCTAACTGATGAAAGGAGCGACAGGGGATGGAGGCTAAAATATCGATTCAGGATTTAACAAAGGTTTTTTATAAAAAAGAGACCCGCGTGACGGCCTTAGAGGGGATTTCTCTTGATATTGCGGATGGTGAATTCGTCTGTCTCGTCGGGCCGAGTGGCTGTGGGAAAACGACGCTGTTAAGGATTCTGGCGGAGTTAGAAAAACCAAGTGGTGGCTCCTTCACGATTGCAAAGAGTAAAAAAGAACGGCCGCTGCAGTCGATGGTTTTTCAGGAAAGAGGAGTCATTCCATGGTTGACCGTGGAAGGGAATGTGAGTTTCGGGTTAAAGATGAGACACATGCCTGCAGATGTAATCAAAGAGCGGACCGCTTATTATTTGAATAAAGTAGGGCTCGAGAAATTCGCCAAGCTCTATCCAAAAGAGCTTTCCGGTGGGATGAAGCAGCGTGTCAGCATTGCGAGAGCATTTGCGAACGATCCGGAAATCCTTCTTATGGATGAACCTTTTGCTGCGCTCGATGAGCAGAATAAATTCATATTGCAGGAAGAACTTTTAAATATATGGTCAGAAACGAAGAAAACGGTCTTATTTATTACCCATAGCATAGATGAAGCGCTCCTACTTAGCGACCGGATTTTGTTAATGAGCTCGCAGCCCGGCACGATTATCGATGAAAAGCGGATTGATCTGCCGCGCCCGAGAAATATGGAGCAGGTACGGGCGGACCCTTTGATGGCGGAGCATTTTGTGGAGATTTGGAATCATCTTCAGGAAGAAGTACAGCGTTCGCGTAAATAGAGGAAGAGAGGGGATTGGAATCCCATGATGAAAAAAGTATGTCATCTGTTTTCTTTTTTGTTGATTATCTTTGTGCTGTTCGGGTGTTCCTCCAGTGATTACGGGGGAGATACAGGCAGCGGTGGCCTCACAGACGGTGATTTTGCTCCATTAGATAAGAAGGCGACGGTAGTAATAGCTGAAGATGGAGCAGCTTCAGGGGCTGGCTTTTATATTGCTGAAGAAAAAGGGTACTTTGACGATTACAACATTGATATCAAGTTCACAACGTTCGCCAATAGTGACGATATGCTTCCAGCTCTGGCAGCAGGGGAAGTGGATATTGCCGGTGGTGTTTCCACGGCTTCCTTCTTCAATGCTATCGCCCAGGGGATTGACGTGAAGATCATTGCCGATAAAGGGCATTATTTCGATGGCAGCTCCTATTTCAGTTTTGTGATTCGTGAAGATCTGCAGGATGAAATCAAAGAGTACAGCGACTTGAAAGGAAAGCGGATTGCCGTTTCATCGAGAAATGCTGTGGATGATTATATTTTTCAGCGCATGCTTGAACATGCCGGTCTGACAGAAGACGATGTCGAATTTGTTCTCATGTCTGACTTTGGAAACATGCTTGCCGCCATGGGGAACAAATCGATTGATGCTGCTCTTCAAATCGAGCCACTGATCACTCAGGGAGAAGCACAGAACCTGCACGTTCGTTTCGGTGACGCTACAGATTTCGCTCCGGATGCACAGATTGCGATGGTGCTGGGATCCCCCGATTTCATTGAAAAAGAAACCGACGTTTCTGTACGTTTTATGGCTGCCTATCTGAAGGGGGTCCGTGATTATAATGATGCGTTCCTTCATGATGAAGGTCTTGATGAAGTGATTGATATCATGACCAAACATACGGCGCTTAAGGACGCAGAAGTTTGGAAGAAAGTCGGTGTGACGGGGCTTGACCCTAACGGAGAAATGTTTATTGACGATATTAAGAAACAGTTCGAGATGTATGATGCGAACGGTGCTATCAGTGGAGATATTAACTTCAATGATGCCATCGACACGTCTCTTTCTGAAGAAGCGATGGAAATGATCGGGCGCTACGATCGATAACACTTTTTCTGAAAATCTCTTGTCAGCGGATCTTTTTTATTGTAAAGTTACCATTAACTCAATCGAATATTTCTTATCAAGAGAAGCTGAGGAACTGGTCCTGTGAAGCTTCAGCAACCACCAACATCAGTTGGCCGGTGCTAAGTCCAGCAAGTGATGATCACTTGAGAGATAAGAAGGAATGAACGGATACGTTTCAAGAGCCTTCTTATGTAAGAAGGCTCTTTTTTGTTGGCCGCCTTCTTTTGGATCAGGAACTTTTCTCGGGATAAAACCAACTATTCTGATGAGTTATATAAAAAAGGAGGTCAAATCATGACAAAACCAAGCAGCAATGCTTTCGCACTCATCCCATTTGTGGTCTTTATTTTACTTTTCATCGGATCAGGGGTCATCACGGGTGATTTTTATAAAATGCCCGTTCTAGTTGCCCTATTCGCAGCTATTCTCTTCGCCTTAGCCATGAACCGGAAAACGGATTTCCAAACGAAAATTTCCCAGTTGACGAAAGGAGGAGGGCACCCGAACATCATACTAATGGTGGTCATCTTCCTGCTGGCGGGCGCAATTGCTGCCGTAGCATCCGGAATGGGTGCAGTTGAATCCACCGTCAATCTCGGCTTGACTTATCTCCCTGGAGGCTGGATGGTCGTCGGTTTGTTTGTCATCGGCTGCTTCATCTCGATTTCCATGGGGACCTCAACAGGTACGGTGGTTGCCCTCGCCCCTATCGGCGTAGGCGTGGCAGAACAGACGGACATTGGCCTTGCCCTGGTCATGGGTGCCATTGTCAGTGGTGCAATGTTTGGGGACAACCTTTCCGTTATTTCAGATACGACCATTGCAGCTGTCCGTACGCAAGGCACGAAAATGAAAGAGAAGTTCAAAGCGAATTTCTTTATCGTTTTACCGGCAGCCATCATCACGGCCGTTATTTTTGCTGTAATGACAGCGGATGCCTCGGCAAGCCTGGATGAAAACTATGCGTACAACATTGTAGAGATTTTACCTTACTTAGGCGTGCTGGGCTTTGCGATTGCCGGAGTGAATGTCATTTATGTTTTGATTGGTGGCATTGTTTCCGCCGGAGGTGTCGGCCTTCTGCTTGGTAAGTTTTCCGGAATGGAGTTCGTCACTTTGGTAGGGGATGGATTTACGAATATGCAGACGCTCGCAATGATAGCGATTTTGCTCGGCGGTCTTGTGGAATTGATCCGTGCAAATGGAGGGATCGAGTTTCTATTACAAGCCGTGAGTCGGAAAGTGAATTCGAACCGTGGCGGGGAGCTTGGTATTGCAGGGATTGTGACGGCCGTCAATTTTTCTACTGCGAACAACACGATTTCCATCATTACAGCAGGCCCGCTGGCGAAGCAGATTTCTGATGAATACGGTATCGAAGGGCGCCGATCCGCAAGTATCCTCGATATCTTTGCCAGTTCCGTTCAGGGAATCATTCCTTATGGTGGACAGATTTTAGCAGTGGCAGGTGTGGCCGGTATTTCTCCTGTCGCGATTGTTCCGTTTTGCATTTATCCTTTACTCACAGCCGCAGCCGGACTTTTAGCGATCGCTTTCAGATACCCAAAATTCACCGTAGAAAAAAGAAAAGCCGTAATGAGAAGTGCTTCTTAAGAGAGAAAGGTACCTGGTCCAGGTACCTTTTTTATGTACTTTTTTTACATTAATTTTAAGAAAAGTTGACATATTATTTTAAAATGAGTCGATTGGAATAGTAGGAAAGCTTTGGAAATCGAAGGAGAAAAGGATGATTCGGGCCTTAAGTGGTATAGACGACTATATCTATTTCCGTTACGCTTTTATTACAAAATGTAAACGTTTACAACAATATTTCTCCTATACCGACTTTATAGAAGAACTGCTTTTTAGAAAATGTTTTGCGAAAGGGTCTTTTTGGATAGAAAGGCACCTTTTACAAATAGATAAATCAAGGAGGAATGGTGAATGAGAATGGCGGGGAAATGGATGTTTATCTTTACACTGACCCTTGGGATGATGCTGCCGTCGTGGTTGATGGGTACAAAGGTGGAAGCGGCTGAAGATGGAGGATTATCGGATTTAATCATCTTTGAGAACGTACCACAGGCAGATGTAACGATGGAAGGGGATGAGTTTACTCTTTCCGCACTGAATGTGTATGAAGACGGACATTTTACAAAAGTGGAGGAAGGACTCGTTTGGAAATCGAAGAATTCGAACGTTGCCACTGTGGAGGATGACGGTACAGTCACCTTTACAGGAAAACCTGGACGTACATGGGTGACGGTATCGAACGGTGATTTTAAAGATCGGATTGCCCTTGATTTTAAACCGGACCACTCCAAAAAAGGGAAGCCGGAATTTAAACCGACCATCAAAAAGCAGGATGGTGATCGTTACGACCTCGTCCAACATGCTCTTTCCAACATGACTATGGAGGAAAAAGTCGGCCAGATGCTCATGCCTGATTTCAGGAAATGGGAAGGTGAAAACGTGACGGAAATGCTTCCTGAAATCGAAGAAATGGTACAGGAATATCATCTGGGTGGTGTCATTTTATTCCGTGAAAACGTTGTGACCACGGAACAAACAGCGAAGCTTGTTTCTGATTATCAAGCAGCCTCTGAAAAATATGGACTGCTTATGACGATTGACCAGGAAGGCGGGATTGTGACTCGTCTTCAGTCAGGAACGGACATGCCTGGAAACATGGCTCTGGGTGCTACTCGTTCGGAAGAGATCGCGGAAGATGTAGGATCTGTAATCGGGGCTGAACTTTCCTCTCTTGGTATTAACATGAACTTTGCCCCTGTCATGGATGTGAACAATAATCCTGACAACCCTGTCATCGGTGTTCGTTCTTTCGGAGAAGATCCTGAACTTGTTGGGAAAATGGGCGTGGCGTATACGAAAGGGCTGCAGCAACATGGAGTAGCCGCAACGGCAAAACACTTTCCGGGCCATGGGGATACAGCGACAGATTCCCACCTCGGTCTTCCTGAAGTCCCATATGACCTTGAGCGGCTGAAGGAAGTTGAACTGTATCCCTTCCAACAAGCAATGGATGCGGGCATTGATGCGATCATGACTGCGCATATTACGTTCCCGAAAATCGATGATACGAAAGTAATCTCTCAGAAGGATGGTTCCGAAATTGCGCTTCCAGCCACTCTTTCTAAAAAAGTACTGACAGGTTTGATGCGTGAAGAGATGAATTACGAAGGAGTCGTCGTTACTGATGCTTTGAATATGAAAGCAATTGCTGACCATTTCGGACCGGTGGATGCTGTTATTCGTGCGATCAATGCCGGGACAGATATTGCGCTTATGCCTGTAGGTCTCGAAGAAGTGGCCTCAGGTGTCTATGAAGCTGTCGAGTCTGGCGAAATCCCGATGGCTACGATTGAAGATTCTGTTGAACGAATCCTTACATTGAAGTTGAATCGAGGCATCATTAAAGAAGAAACGCCTCAGCCGATTGATGAGAAAATTACAGAAGCGGAGGAAGTCGTCGGGTCAGAAGCCCATAAAGCGGTTGAAAAAGAGGCGGCGGAGCGTTCCATTACACTAGTGAAAAATGATGGGGTTCTGCCTGCAGACGCATCGGGTGATAAGCAGATCGTGGTGATTGGAAACTCCTTTATTGGTGATCTTGAAAAGGCTGTATCTGCTCATCATTCAAATACGACCTTAATCAAAACAGGGGAACGTGAATTAACAGCTGAGCAAAAGCAAACGGTGGCAGAAGCAGACAAGGTTATCTTCGGTACGTACACGTACAATGTGTACACGCGTTCAGCCACTCATCCTCAAATGCAGCTCATGCAGGATGTGATGGCAAATACGAATGCAGAAGTAATCGGAGTCGGCATTCGAAACCCTTATGACGTCATGGCTTATCCAGGAGTGGATGCTTATATCGCTCAGTACGGATTCAGAGATGCAAGCTTTGAAGCAACGGCTGCTACCATTTTCGGTGCAAACAACCCGACTGGACAGCTCCCTGTGACGATTCCAGGAGCTGATGGAGGCACTTTGTTTGAATATGGTACGGGGTTGAGTTACTAGTACATGACTTTTTAGGAAGAGGGGCTTCACGCCCTTCTTCAATATAATCAAAAGGGAGAGGTTTATTTTGAAAAAGTGGTTGATGCTTGCCTTGGTATTGATGATGACATGGTCGACATTCTCCGTTGTTTTCGCAGATCATAACGGCAATCCTGGGAAACACAAAGGGCACGATAAAAAAACAGAGTCTTTCAAGCTTGGAGTGGAAGTCCTCTTAGATGAAGAAAAAGATTTGATTGAAGGCAAGAATGTAGGGTTGATTACAAATCCTACCGGTGTTGATCAAAATTTGAACAGTATCGTAGACCTGCTTCACAATGATGAAGATGTAAATCTAACGGCTTTGTACGGACCGGAGCATGGTGTCAGAGGCAGTGCTCAGGCTGGTGAATATGTGGAGTTTTACACAGATGAAGAGACAGGACTTCCTGTGTACAGTCTCTACGGAAAGACGCGCAAGCCGACTCCGGAAATGTTAGAAGACATTGATGTGCTCCTGTTTGATATCCAGGATGTAGGGACACGTTTTTACACGTACATTTACACGATGGCTTATGCGATGGAAGCAGCTCAGGAAAATGATATTCCATTCATCGTGCTTGATCGTCCGAACCCGCTGGGTGGAGAAAAAGTGGAGGGTCCGGTATTGGATGAAGATTACAAGTCCTTCGTCGGAAACTATCCGATTCCGCTTCGCCATGGCATGACGGTCGGGGAGCTTGCGAAGTTATTCAATAACGAGTTTGATATTGGCGCAGATTTGACGGTTGTGGAAATGCAAGGATGGAAGCGGAGCATGGACTATGATGAAACAGGACTTGAATTTGTCGCTCCTTCACCGAATATGCCGACTGTGGATACAGCTTTCGTTTATCCGGGAGCGGCACTGATCGAAGGGACGAATGTTTCTGAAGGGCGCGGCACCACACGACCGTTCGAATTGATTGGTGCTCCTTTCATCAATAGTACGGATTTAGCTGCAGAGATGAACGCCTACAACCTGCCAGGGGTAAGGTTCAGAGCAGCATCCTTTACACCATCCTTCTCGAAGCATGCAGGGGAGTTGACGCATGGCGTGCAGATCCATGTGATCGATCGTGAAGAATTCAACGCGGTAGAGACGGGCGTATATCTTGTGAAGACGATTCATGATATGTATCCGGAAGACTTCCAATTCCGTGCGGAAAACTCAGCAGGCGTCTCCTTCTTCGATTATCTTATTGGAAACGGATGGGTCCGTGAAGCTATTGAAAATGGAGAGTCCGTAGAAGACATGAAGGACCAATGGGAAGATGGACTGAAAGAATTCAATAAAGTAAGAAAACACTACCTCTTATATTAAGAAGTAATAAAGCTATAAGGAATAATTTGGCACACCAGGTCATCCATAATATGGATGACCTGGTGTGTGTATTTTTACCATTAATCGGCAGGTGCTGATTCCGGAGTCTTAAGTGGAGGCAGATTCGTTACAAGAGGGGACATTTTATGATAAAATTTGGAAATATTCATACATATTTGACTAATAGAAAGTGAGGGAACTTGGATGGGTGCGCAGTCATTGATAAGTGGTGTATGGAGCCGCCTTTGGTCCATGCACGACGAAGCGAAGGATTTATTGAGGTTTACAGTCACTGGAAATTCCAACGGTTCATCAGCAGCGAAGGAAACGAACCAAAAGACGGAAGGTCAGGACCCGGGTCCGTCCTTTGATACACGTCAAAAAGTAGGGCTTTTTTTAGGGCCGATTTTGTTTGCGCTTACACTTTTGTTTTTAGAAGCGGACGGGTTGTCGCAAAGCGCCGTAGCTGTGTTGGCAAGTACGGTGTGGATTGCTACATGGTGGATTACGGAAGCGATTCCGATCCCTGCGACTTCTCTTCTGCCGTTGATTCTTTTTCCTCTCACTGGAGGATTGGACGGGGGGATGACAGCTTCTTCCTATGGAGATAATACGATCTTCCTCTTTATGGGAGGTTTTCTCATTGCCCTTGCGATGCAAAAGTGGAACCTGCATAAGCGGATGGCTTTGTTCATTATCGCATCCGTAGGAACAAGCACAGAACAAATCGTCCTTGGTTTTATGGTCGCAACAGGCACCTTGTCGATGTGGATTTCCAATACAGCGACGGCCATGATGATGGTCCCGATCGGCATGGCGGTCATCTATCAAGCTTCTGAACAATTGAAGAAAAAAGGGGAAGCCGTGGACCATGAAAACTTCAATTTCGGAAAAGCAGTTATGCTCGGGGTCGCTTATAGTGCTTCTATTGGGGGACTAGCTACTCTGATAGGAACGCCGCCGAATACGATTTTCAAAGCTGTCGTTGAACAAACGTACGGAATAGAAATCAGCTTTGCTGGCTGGATGGCTTTCGGTGTTCCGTTGACGATTCTATTCCTGGCACTCGCATGGTTCTATTTAGTGAAAATTGCGTACCCTATGAAAATTAAAGAATTGCCTGGGGGCAGGAAAGTCATCGGGGAAGAGAGGCGTGCGCTAGGGGTCATGAGTGTAGAAGAAAAAATCGTCATGACGGTGTTCGCTGTGACAGCAGTGGCTTGGATTTCCCGGTCATTTTTACTCGTAAATATCAATGAAAATATTAACGATACGATGATCGCTATGAGCGCATCCATTCTCCTTTTTCTCATTCCTTCCAAGAACAAGAAAGGGGATTACCTCCTGGACTGGGAGACAGCGAAAGGGCTGCCGTGGGGAATCCTGCTTCTGTTTGGAGCGGGTCTGGCTATTGCCGCAGGATTCCAGGAAACGGGGCTAGCTGAATGGATTGGTACGCAACTGACGATTTTAGAGGGTGTCAGTCTGATCCTGATCGTTGTTATCGTTGCAGCGCTAGTCATCTTCTTAACGGAAATCACATCGAATACAGCGACAGCGACGATGATGTTCCCCATTATGGCCTCTTTGGCCAGCGCCATTTCGGTTCACCCATACAGTTTAATGATTGCGGCGGGTGTAGCAGCAAGTTGTGCTTTCATGCTGCCGGTTGCGACACCTCCGAACGCCGTCGTTTTCGGAAGTGGATATTTGAGAATTCCGGACATGGCTAAGGCCGGACTCTGGTTGAATATTGTCGCGGTCGTGTTGATTACCATCGCCATTTACTTTTACCTGCCGTTCGTTTGGGGGATCGATTTAACGACATTCCCAGACCGTTTTAATTCATAACAAAGGATGATGGATATGGAAGCTGCACAACCAAACAGACAACCGTACACACCTGAACAGAGTGAATTTTGGCGGGTGACCATCGCTTTGATGTTAGCTTCCTTATCCATATTCTCCACGTTGTATGTTTTCCAGCCACTACTCCCTGTGTTTACAGATCAATTCCAAGTATCGGCTACGGAGTCCAGTTTTCTCATGTCTTCCTGTGTTATGGCTATGGTTGTCGGCCTTTTTGTTCTCGGCTTTTCTGCCGATCGATATGGCCGTGCTGTTGTCATGAAAGTTTCTTTGTTTATCACAGCTGGAACCCTCATCCTCTTGCCATTGACTCCGACATTCGGGTGGATGGTGTTGCTTAGGTTGATCCAGGGGTTCTTTTTAGCGGGCATCCCGGCTGCAGCAATGGGGTATTTGGGAGATGAGGTAGCTCATAAACACCTGGGACTAGCTATGACCTTATACATATCCAGCAATGCCCTCGGTGGAATGGGAGGGAGAGTAGTTGGCGGATACGTGACGGATTTGCTTAACTGGCAGTCGACATTGTATATCTTTGCGGGTTTCGGGCTGCTTTCTGCTCTTCTGTTTTTCATCATTTTTCCGAAAGAACGCTTTTTCGAAAAAACAAATCAGGCCATCGGTGATGATTTGAAAGGGATGCTTGTCCACTTGAAAAGTCGTTCCATGCTTGCCTTGTTCTTGATGGGGGTGCTGCTTCAAATCGTCTTTACGGCCATTTGGACTTATCTCCCTTTTCATTTGCAGGGAGAGCCGTTCAACTGGTCCTTGAAATGGATTGCCTTCACTTACTTTGCCTATATTTTCGGAGTTCTCGCGCCTCCTCTTGCAGGACGGGTCTCTGATGTAATTGGTCTGAAAAAAGTCATGTTCACTGGGGTGACTGTCCTCCTTGTTGGGGCGAGTCTAACCGCGCTTCCATCTGGAATGTTTGTGCTCTTGGGATTGTCTCTCATTTGCATGGGATTCTTTGTTGCTCATTCCATGGCTGCCGCTCTTGTCAGTAAATCCGCCACCCATCATAAAAGCGGGGCATCAGGCTTCTACTTGATCAGCTATTACCTTGGCGTAGCCATCGGAAGTACCGCCATCGGCACCCTATGGGAGAACTATCACTGGATAGGTGTTTTAAGTGTAACTCTCCTGCTCATCCTTCTATTTATCTTTCTGCCCTATTATCAGAACGATTGATAGATTTATCCATTTCCTGGATGACCTGGTACACCTTATTTTGGTAATTACTCGTGTTATAATCGAGTGAAGATGGATATAGTAGGAGGATTCGTGTGGGTTGGATCATCTATGTGGCTGAGTTTGCTATTATGCTTTACTTATTTTTAAAAGTAAGAAATCTTGAGGGGATGATCGAAAAGCAGGAGTATGATCATCAAGAAATGAAAGTATCCTTAGAACGACTTCATGAAAAAATGGATCAAGCTTCCCGTCATGAAGATAGATAAAAGATTTAAAGGAGAGAATAGAATGAGAGACGCACCTCTCGTGAAAGGAAATCAAGTAGATACCGAGACCAGGTGTGCGCACTATCACAGTGAGGTGGATGTAATTGCCATCCGTTTTTACTGTTGCGGGGAATATTATGCGTGTTATTCCTGTCATCAGGAAGAGGCGGGTCATGAACCGCAGCGCTGGCCGAAGAGCTCCTGGGAGGAGCGGGCGATTCTCTGTGGCAGCTGTGACCATGAGTTGACCATTGATGAATATATGAAATCGTCTCAATGTCCTGTCTGTCAGCATGGTTTTAATGAAGGCTGCCAACTGCATTATCCTCTATATTTTGATATGTAGCTTTAGATCTTGATGGCGGAGTTTTCATATCTTCGGCAAGGCAGCAGGGGGAGGGTCCTGTTTTTAAATCCAAGGGACTTTATGCCCTTAACCTTTTTGATTAAAGAAATTGAAAACATGGAAAAGCTGAGTCTGTAACCGGACTCAGCTTTTTTTCACGTTATTCTCCTACAACAAACTCAAAGTTCCCTTCGAATTTAACATCTTTCCCTAACAGAACTCCGCCAGTTTCAAGGGCCGCATTATAGGTTAAGCCATATGCTTCCCGATCGATTTTCCCGCTCACATCGAAACCAGCGATTGTGCTGCCATCCAGTGGACTCTTGGAAGTTCCGTTATATTCAACGGTGAAGGTTTCCGTGTGAGTCATTTCTTTGATTGTGAAATCACCGGTAACTTCAAATTCATCATCTGATATTTTCTTGATGGAAGTGCTGCGGAACACAAGGTTCGGATATTGATCGGCTTCGAAAAAGTCACCGGAACGAAGGTGACCGTCGCGCTGTTCGTTTCCAGTATTAATAGAAGTCACTGGAATGGTAACGGTCACTTCGGCAGAGGGTAAATCATTGAGATCACCGGAAAATTCCACGTCGAATGTTTCAAATTCACCCTTCGCTTTGGATACCATCATATGTTTAATTTGGAAGTTCAAGCTGCTGTGGACTTGATCTAACGTTAATTTAGTCATTTTATATTCCCCTTTGAAATAAAATAGTTTGAATTCTAAATAAAACTATACGCTCTATTTATTTTGAAGTCAAGATATTTTATGTCGAGATATTTAAAGTGTGCAAAAAAAAGCCCTGGACCTAGGGGTGTCCGGGCTGCCTGTAAGTGAATTCATTTATTCATTCGAAAATGGGCATTCAGTTGCCCGCGAAGCATGCGCTCCATCATCTTTCCTTTGTGGGAAGACTGTAAATCTTTTCGGATCTCGTAGGTTTGTACACCTTCTTCCCGTTTGTCAGCAATTTGCAAGAGGGTTTCAACATCAGAAAAGGAATACTTTCGTGTTCCTCTCTTGGTACGTTCTGGATAAATCAATTCCCTCTCTTCATAATATCGTATTTGCCTGAGGGAAAGGCCTGTGAGTTCATTGACTGTACCAATCGAAATGACCTTTTTGTGCTTGTAAGATGACATCACTTCTCCTCCTCGATGTTGCGCCTCCTTATGGCCGTTCAATCCTTGAAGCAAGAGCTTCGAGCTCCGTTAATGTCAACGACTGGAGCATTTCATCAGAGGCTTGATACATCCCTGCATCAATAAGTTTTTGGATGTAATGTTCTTTCATACTTTCAACGGCGGTCCTCAAATGGTTTTTCATTAAGGTTCACTCCCGTATGTGTAGAATCTTTCATTCTCTGGCGCAATGGATCGTCGGGTTGCAAAAGGGACCATGATCTCCTCCTATTCGTATCTGATGAATATAGAATAGCTGAAAAAAATCTGTATGTCACTTAATATGTTAGAAAATCTAACATAAAATAATTCGGTTGTTATATTTATTAACATGAACACATTCGACTTTTTTCACCTCTACCTCAGAAAAGGAAAAGAGATTATAATAAAGGAAATTAATTGGATAAGGTGGGAGCAACGATGGCTATAATGACTTCAGATCTCACGATGACAGATGCGCTTAATAGCATAGGAGAGAGTATCTTGCTTGCAGACCACAATTATGATCTGGTGTGGATGAATGATGCGGCCCGTGATCTTTTCTCAGATATCGCTCCGTTATTCGGATACAAGAGTCCTGATGATTTAATTGGTGTAAATATGGATAAGTTCCATTCTTATCCGTTTAAACAACGGGGACTTATGGAAGGGCTGAGTAAGAAACACCAAGTGAGAATCAACATCAAGAATAGATTTGTCGCAGATACCGTGATCACTCCAATGAAAAATGCAGAGGGAGAAACAAGTTACTATACCATCATGTTAATGGATGTAACGACAAAGACTGAAGAAGAGGAGCGGAAGGACCATCTTATTGAATCGCTTTCCATTCCTATTTTAAAAGTGTGGGACCATGCTGTGGCTGTACCGCTCATTGGTGATTTGGATGAAAAAAGAGTGGATCACCTGATTTCTTCTTTACTGAAAAAATGTACAGAGGGTGATATACAATACGCTTTATTAGATTTGAGCGGTATCCATAAGTTCAATGACCAGTTCAGCAGACACTTAAAGCAGCTGAATCAGTCGCTTCAACTAGTAGGGAAGGGACTGAATGTCTCGTGGTTGGGATCACACCAAGGCTGGCTCTTTCGTTTCAATACTTTGACAAAGGCCTGAAAACATTCAAGAATACGTATGCAGGATTACGATATATCATCCAACATGATTCTTGAAAAGACTTGCCCATGGGTAGGTCTTTTTTTGTGGTGTGTATTAAATTTGAGGGAGTTGTCAAAAATGGAAGGATTTTATTAAGTACCTCTGATCATTGAGTTTACGATCCGTCCATTTAGTGAATTATTGGGGTAAAAGGACGGTGAGGAACATGTGGATCAAACACTCATTCTTTAAGTACATCACAGCAGCTATACTTATACTTATCTTGTATTATTTCTTAGAAAAACTAGAGCTATTGAATCCGGTCAAGACGATCTTTGGAACTTTATTTTATCCGATGCTGATTGCCGGGTTCCTTTTTTATATCCTGAGGCCTCTCGTGAATGCTATGGCGAAATCAAAATTCTTTCCTCTGCCTGTGGCTATTCTGATCGTTTTTGCAGGAATTGGTGGGATGATTTACGGGGGCATCCGTTTTTTGGCAGGTACGATAAAAAAGCAGATTACGGATATATCGGAACTGCCTGAAAAACTAAGACAGACGGCGGAAGAAGCAGGACAGAAACTTGAGGAAAACGATATGGGGATGGTCTCCGTTGTTTCGATTAAACAGCGGGTCACTGAATATTTCGGTGGGTTGACTCAACAAATCGGGGAACACATGATGAGTGTTTTTTCCACTATTGCAGGAGCGACTACGGTCCTGATTATCGTTCCCTTCGTCTTGTTTTTCTTTTTGAAGGATGGCCATAAACTGGTTCCTTTTTTAGAAAGGGCCCTGCCTGAGAAACATAAACCACGCGGAGAGAAGCTGCTTAAGGATTTAGATTATACGGTCTCATCCTATATTATCGGACAAGCGACAATTGCAGCTGTGGATGGTGTTTTGACCTATATCGGTTACGTGATTATTGGACTTGATTATGCATTAATACTAGGGATATTTGTGATGTTGACGTGTGTGATTCCTTTTGTGGGCCCTGTCATAGGAGCGATTCCGGCGATTGTGGTTGCCCTTATGCAGGAACCCTCCATGGCCATTTATGTCATTATCACGTTCATTGTCGTTCAACAATTAGAGGGGAATTTAGTGGCCCCTTTAATCTTCGGAGAACGTTTGGATATCCACCCATTAACAGTCATTCTGTTACTGGTAGTGGCGGCCCCTTTATATGGTGTGGTGGGGATGATCATCGCTGTTCCTACGTATTCTGTAATAAAAGTATTACTGAAACACGGGTATGATTTTTACCGTCTTTATCACCCTTGAAAAAACCGTCCAGGAAATCTCCTGGACGGTTTTTTCGTTCATCAATTCTTAAAGTGAACATTGCTTATCGTAAACCCGCTCTTCGGTAGAGTCGGAATCTTTTTCAAATTATAGCTGTAGTCTTGTTTTGGTACTTCATACCCTAAGTGTTTAGTCATGTACCGGAAACTGGCTTGCAGAACTTCAATGGTCGGCCATTCCCCTGGGCAGCGGTGTCCTGTATAATATCCGCCTCCACCTTGAGGGATCAAGTCGAACAATCCTCCATCCCAGTCGATGAATCTTTCAGGGTTGAACTGATCCGGATTTTCCCACACTTTAGGATCATGGTTGATTCCATAAATGTCGATCAAGACGAGCTGGTCTTTTTTAAACGGATACTGCTGCCATGTGAAATCATGGTCCACTCTTGCTCCGAGAAACGGGACAAAAGGAAAGTAGCGCCGTACTTCCTGCGCAAATCGGAATAAATATTCGTCATCCAGGGAAACACGTGTCTGAATTTCTGGATGTTCATGAAGAGCGACACCGCCGAAAGCGATGAATTTGGATATGGCTACAAGTGGGCGGATCACATTCAACACTTCAATGGCTGCCATTCTAGCGTCTAACGGCTGACCTTCCAAATCTTTATGCATAGCCATTTCATATATAGCTTTTCCTTTTTCTGCATGAAGATCCCCTTGTCGCGTTTGTAAAATGAGGCCTTCTATCCAATCTTCCGACCGTTTTCTCGCTCTTCTGCTTTCGATGTGTTTCGGGCCGACCGCACTGAATCCATCGATCATGTTACTCAAATCTCTGGTTCTTTTCTTTACCTCTTTTTCTTCTAATGGAATGCCGGCCCATTCGCACGCAGTCCGGCACAACAATTCACGGGACTCGTCGTAAAGCGTCACTTTTTTCATGCCGCTCCATTTTTTAGTGAAACGTGCCCAGTTTTTCGTTGTGATTTCATACAGTTCCTGTAGAGCCTCAGGAGTCATCAGTGACATGAACAGCAATTTGCGGTGAGTGTGCGCCTCGCCATCCATCGTCTGAATCGCATTTTCACCGAATAAAGTTTTCAATACTCTTTTAGGGAGTGCATTCTTTCGATTCATAAGACTGGTGTCGTAAAAAAGTTTCGCCCCCTCGATTCCGCTCAGTAGAGCCACTTTTTCTCCAAGTACCCTCGTTTCATATACATCCAAATGGTGATTCTGCACGCGTTTTGGTATGAAGTTGTAGCCCTCTTTAAAAATGGCGAGTGTATTATCGATCGTCTTGTCTTTCGGTACCTTAACCGTCATTATGTAACGCCTCCTATACTAGCAATCTTCTAATTGTCTTTATTCCTTTTTCTTTACCAGAATAAACCGTCTTAAAAAACTTGATAAAACCTATTGAATTTTCATGCATGAAAATGTATAGTTACTAACTATCATGAGTTGTGTATTTATACTTTATTTTGCATAAAAATGACAGAGGAGGACGAATCATGGCTATTCAACAATCAAAAGTAAGCACTATTCCAACATCCACATCCTATACAATGAAGCAATGGATGAAATTTCTTCTACCATCTTTGGTCGGGGTCTTATTATTCCTCGTCCCCATCTCTGTTGATGGACGAGTGACGATCGGACTCGGTTTAATGGCAGATGGACTTCAAGCAGCGATCGGTACCTGGATTCCTTTATTTATGACCATTGTCATCTCTATTTCTGCCATTGGTAGTCTTGCAATTAAGGGCGCCAACAATACAATAAGAAATCATCCATTCATTGCGAATGTTTTTGATGTTGGACCGTTCTGGATGATTTTGCGTTTTCTGGGAGCAGCTTTTGCTATCCTTACGCTTACAGAGGCAGGACCTTCTTTTATCGGTTCCGAACTGACAGGGGGCGTTGTCCTCTATGATCTAATTCCTGTGCTTATGGTTTGGTTTCTTTTTGCGAGTTTATTTATGCCGTTGCTGCTGGAGTTCGGTCTGATGGACCTGATCGGCACGGTCGTAAGAAAAGTGATGCATCCCCTTTTCAAATTGCCTGGTCGTTCATCTGTAGATGCGATGGCTTCCTGGATGGGAAGCGGGACGGTAGGTGTGCTGTTGACCACTCAGCAGTACGAGAATGGTTACTATTCCAAACGTGAAGCGGCAGTCGTGGCTAGTAATTTCTCCATTGCGTCCATTGCGTTCAGTCTGGTGATTGCTAAGTTTTTATCCATTGACCATATGTTTGTATCTTTTTACTTTACCGTAGTGATTTGTGGAATTGTCGCTGCAGTCGTTTGTCCAAGAATCCCGCCGCTTTCCTTGAAAAAAGAAACCTACCATGAGCCGGTCGGAAAACAGATTGATGAAATCGTGCCAGAAGGGACGTCGACATTTAAATTCGGTCTTGACCAGGCGGTAGCTAAAGCGGATCAAGTGAAAAGCGCTGGATCAATCGTGAGAAAAGGGATTTTCAATGTAGCGGACATTTGGTTCGGTCTCATCCCGCTGGTGATGGCTCTTGGAACCATTGCCCTGGTCATTGCCGAATTCACACCTGTATTCACATGGCTTTCATACCCATTCGTTCCATTTTTGAATCTGTTGCAAATTCCAGAAGCCGCGGAGGCAGCACCAGCGATGATCGTTGGATTTGCAGATATGTTCCTGCCTGCTGTGGTAGGGAGTGGAATTGAATCAGAACTTACCCGTTTCATTATTGGAGTCATGTCACTAACGCAGTTGATTTACATGTCTGAAATCGGAATTCTATTGATTAAGTCCAAAATTCCAATCAACTTCTTCGAGCTTTTTGTGATTTTCCTGCAGCGTACGGTCATTACACTACCAATTGCTGCTCTGTTAGCTCATCTATTATTCTTTTAACAATTTTCCAGGGAAAGGATAGAATGTCTTAACCCTAAAACAAACATTCTAGAAACCATTCCTAATGAGAATTACGTAAAACACCATGAAATTTTCATTTAACATCAGGAGGAACATTATGACACAGCATTGGACACATCGATTAGAACGGATGTCGGAGAGGCTCGCACCAAGTATGGCTAAAGATCATCCTAATTTACCAGTAGTAAAAGAAGAAGGTTGTTACTATTATGGGGTAGACGGGAAGAAGTACTTGGATTTTACGTCTGGAATCGCTACGACAAATGTCGGTCATCGTCATCCGAAGGTAGTGGAAGCCATTAAAGAGGGAGCAGACAGTCTTGCGCATGGACCTTCAGGCGTCATTATCTATGAATCTATCCTTAAGTTGGCTGATCGCCTTGCTGAAATTATGCCTGGAAACCTGGACTGTTTCTTTTTTGGGAATAGCGGAACGGAAGCAGTAGAGGGAGCTATCAAATTAGCTAAACATGTAACAAAACGGCCTTATATCGTTTCTTTCATCGGAGGGTTCCATGGAAGGTCAATGGGAGCTTTAAGTGTAACAAGTTCAAAGAGTAAATACCGTCAGTTTCTGCAACCTCAAGGCTCCTATTCTATTCCTTTTGCAAGGGTTGAAGATTGTCCGAATGGAGAAGATCCGGAAGTCTATGTAGTCCGTCAGTTAGAGCGGGACTTTCAACGGTTGTTTGACCATCAGGTAACCCCTGAGGAGGTCGCCGCGGTCATCGTAGAGCCTGTACTCGGCGAAGGAGGGTATGTTGTACCTCCGAAAGCGTGGCTGCAAAAGCTGAGAGAACTATGCGATACCTATGATCTTTTACTCATCTTTGACGAAGTTCAGACAGGTTTTGGGAGAACAGGTGAATGGTTCGCAGCTGATACATTCGGTGTGGTTCCGGATATCATGGCTATTGCTAAAGGAATTGCGAATGGACTGCCTTTGAGTGCAACGGTGGCCTCCAAAGAGTTGATGCATCAATGGCCCCTTGGAAGTCATGCTACGACTTTCGGCGGGAACCCCATCGCTTGTTCTGCTGCCAATGCCGTTCTCGATGTGATGGAAGAAGAGAGCCTGCTGGAAAATGCAAAAAAGCAGGGAGCGCATGCAGCAAATAAGCTAAGAGAGCTGCAGGCCAACCATCCGGTAATTGGAAATGTTCGAGCGATTGGGTTGATGATCGGGATTGAAATTATTGATCCGTTAACGAAGAAACCCGACAGTGAAGGGCTTTTTAAAATTTTGGATCAAGCACTGGAACATGGGGTCCTGTTTTATTTTGGTGGCAATAAAACGGAAATCATCAGGATGATCCCTCCATTAACTGTAACAGAGGAGCAAATTGACGAAGGGTTGAAGATGTTTGAAGAAGCATTGATTGCCTACGAAAAAGAGATCGGGCATTCTTCTATAACTGTAAGATAAAAAAAGGCGTAGCTGAACATTCAGCTACGCCTCATTTATTTACAATAGGGGAGGTCATTACATGCATAAGTTTCGCTCATCCCTTCATCTTTTTGGGGGTTTTGGATAGTCCTTAACGTTCTTTAATGTATCGATCAAAAAAACATGGAAGATCGGAGCGGCTGACATGGGATGGGAGGGATAGTGGAAGATGTACCCTGTACTCGGATAGAATCGTGAATCTGTAGGCTGGGAAAGCTTCTCAGACTTGATATCTCATCTTCTCGTGTTGTAGAGTATGAAAGAGCTTATCAAGGTCATTTTGCTTCTTAAGTGGATATTATGAACGAATCCTGACAAAGGAGGATTTTTATGGAAACGAAAGATTTGAATAAGGGGAATGGATGGGCATTGATTCCGTTCGGGGTATTCATCCTGTTGTTCATCGGGTCAGGAATATTGACCGGTGACTTTTATAAAATGCCTGTTTTGGTGGCTGTTTTTGCTGCTATTCTCGTTGCCCTTTTCATGAATAGAAAAACAGCTTTTCAAACGAAGCTGCAACAATTGACGGAAGGCGGAGGGCATTCCAATATCATTTTGATGGTGATCATCTTCTTATTGGCCGGCGCCTTTTCTACAGTCGCTGAAGGGATGGGAGCTGTTGATTCAACTGTCAATTTAGGTTTGAGTGTACTGCCAGGCAACTTGCTTATCGTAGGCTTGTTTATTATCGCCTGTTTCATCTCTATCTCCATGGGGACTTCTGTGGGGACAATAGTTGCTCTTGCCCCTGTCGGCATGGGGATTGCAGAGCAGACAGATGTTGCGGTGGCACTGACGATGGGAGCGATTGTCAGTGGAGCGATGTTTGGTGACAACCTTTCCATTATTTCTGATACGACGATTGCGGCCGTCCGTACGCAGGGAACAGAAATGAAGGACAAGTTCAAAGCAAACTTCTTTATCGTGCTTCCTGCCGCGATTGTGACGGCTGTTATTTTTGGTGTGTTGACAACGGATGCAGCGTCGACGCTTCAGGAGGACCATCCGTTCAATATTGTAAAAGTGCTGCCGTATCTTGGAGTTCTTATTTTTGCCGTTATGGGAATCAATGTCATCTATGTCCTTATGGGAGGTATCGGCTTTGCGGGCTTGATCGGCCTCATTATGGGAGACTTTTCAGTGATGGAATTTGTGACCCTTGTAGGAGATGGTTTTGCAGGCATGCAGGAATTAGCCTTGTTGGTGATTCTGCTGGGCGGCCTTGTGGAATTGATTCGTCAAAACGGGGGCATTGATTTTCTTCTTCAAAAGATAAGTCGAGGTGCTCATTCGAATCGAGGTGGAGAATTCAGCATTGCAGGGTTGGTAAGTGCCGTGAACGTATCGACGGCCAACAATACGATCTCGATCATGACAGCTGGGCCGCTTGCTAAACAAATCTCAGAAAGGTTTGAGATTGACTCGAAGAGGTCAGCGAGTTTACTGGATATCTTCTCAAGTTCTGTTCAAGGATTGCTCCCTTATGGTGCTCAAATCTTGTCCGTAGCAGGAGTAGCCAGCCTATCACCTGTCAGTATTGTCCCTTACTGTTTTTATCCCATCCTGCTTGCAATATCCGGGCTTCTGGCTATCGTGTTTCGTTTTCCTAAATTTACAGTCCGAAATTAATGGGTTCAAAATAAAAGAATAGGGAATAATCACAGTACCAGGCGTTCCGTCTGGTACTGAATTTATGTGTTCCGGGTTTATTCTTAAAGAGGAGATTGATTTATGGAAGTTTCCATTGAAGGCATTAACCACAGTCACGTTGAAGTGTTGCATAAGTGGGAAATGGATGAAAAATTACAAGTGCAGACAGGTGTGGATGTTCCACGTACATATGAGCAATTTCTTAATGCTTATGAAGCCTACTTCAATGGTGAAAACCCGAATTTGTACATGAAAGCTGTGGTTTTGGATGAACGCTTAATTGGAAAAGTGGAATTGTTTCGAACGCCAGAGAGGGATTTTATCGGTATGGTGATCGCAGAAAAGAGGAACTGTGGGGTTGGAACTGAGGCTTTGCATTTATTTCTTGAAGAGATTCAGACTCTTTTTGGCATGGAGAACGTTTTCGCTGAAGTTTATGAGGATAATCAGGGAAGCTTACGCTTTTTTGAAAAGAATGGATTTAGACCCACTGGGGAAATGATAGAGGAATGGTTTCGAGGTAAGAAAAGGCCATTAGTAACATTAAAAAAAGAGCTGAAATAACACCTGACCCATCATGTACATGATGGGTCAGGTGTTTTTTATTCAATGATTATTCTCTTATCATTTTTGTGTGAAAGAGCGGCTGCTTCATTGACGGAGGTCAAGCGAAGAGCATCTTCTTTCGTAATGTCCGGGTTCTTTTGAAGGAGGATATCATCCACCCATTGCTGCATAGGAGAGCGCGTGGCGGGAGGGAGGTCAGGGGACGTCCACTCATCCATTCCGTGGGTACGGCTTTTGATCCGCACTTCGCTTCCCTCCACCATAAGTGTCCCGTTCGTTCCGTAAATTTCGAGCTGGAAAGGGCTTCCGGATGATACAAAACTTGATTCCAATACTGCCAGGATACCAGATTCATATTCTACCGTGGCGACAGAGTGGTCATCCACACCGCGCCCCATGAGTGAATGCAGCTGGGCAGACACAGCCTTGGGTTCTCCGGCAAGGCGATTTGCTAAATAAATCGGGTGGGCTCCAAGGTCGATTAATGTACCGCCTCCACATTGGTCCTTGTCAAAAAAACGTTCTGGGAGCCAGCCGTTTTTATGGTCTTCATTGGGTACCGCTCCATTATGGGCCACACGGCAGCGGATCATATTGACAGTTCCCAGTGTACCGTCATTGATGATTTTTTGAGCATAAAGATAATAACGGGAAGTTAATCTCGGTAAGGAGACCATAAATTTCACGCCAGCATTTTCAATAGTAGAGAAAATTTCTTCATCATCCGTTCTATTGAAGGAGAGGACTTTCTCTGTGTAAATATGCTTTCCGTGGTTTGCGGCGGCCGTGATGATTTCCTTATGGGCGTTTGTTGGACTTGTGACAATGACACCATCAATTTCTGGATCTGAAAGTACGCGTTCCAGTTGGTCATCAAAAGGTACTCCGAGTTCTTCTGCCCAGATTTTCCCCCGCTCTACATCTTCATCCCAAACTTTCGAAATGGAAACAGAAGGATTTTCGGAGGCTTCACGTGCATAATCAACCGCATGCACGTGCCACTTGCTTAATAAAGCTACGCGAATCATCGGTTCAGCTCCTTAATCGTTATCATTAATGGTAATCAAAGCCTGCTTAAGATCATTAAAGGTCTCCAGTTCCTCGAAGTTCATTTCAGACTGGATAGCTGCAATCGCCATTTCTGTTCTTATCCCGGTCAACACCGTTCTCGTTCCCAGTAATTTAATGGTTTTTGTCAAATTGAACAAATCATTTATGAAAACTTCATTGAACGTAGCGATTCCCGAAAAATCAATGAAAAGCAGCCTTAATCCATGCTCTTTGATTTTATGTAGCGTATGATCCTTGACCACATCAAAACGTTCCGTGGAAAATTCTCCAACTAATGGAAGGACGGCTTGAAATTCATCGATCAGAACGACAGGGGTGGAAACGGAATTCAAGTGCTTTTCCATTTCTTCATGTTCTCTTTCTTTTGTTTTATTATAACTGTCTGTCGTAGCTCGAATCGCAGCATCAAAGGCGTTCACCACTTCTTCCGCCACGACAAAGCCTTCTTCTATTTTTGCCTCCTGAATGAGGTTGGAACTCCTCATGTGCTTCATAAGAGAAAGACGGAAAACACTCAGTACATCTACGGTTTGTTTTAAAAGGACCCCTTTAGAGTAGAGGTAATTTTCGGTGTCGTAACCAATGGCAGCTGCATTCGCTTCATCCGGGTGCTGCAGAAGACTTTTGGCTACGCGGTCAAGAAGTAGACGAAGCATTTCAAAATGGTAATTCAGATCTTGATCTGTATAGTTGATTTGAAGCTTGTCCAAGGTTTTTGGGAGTAATTCGTTCACCAATGTGGTTTGGTTATCATTAAAATATTGGGCTAAACGTTCATTTAATCGTTCCATATCGTTCTCCTTCCATTAACGTTAGTTTTTCTTATACCCCATTTTATCTTAGTATAACGATGAATGTGAAATTTTCATCATGAATTTCTTCAGTTATTGAAGGCCAGGGAATCAATCATGTACCTGGTACCAGAAAGATTGAATAAAGGACCAGGTACAAGGGGGATTAGTGCCAGGTTTACACGTCCGTGCTCATTCCTAAAACTGCCACATATTGATTATCAAAAAAAGGGACAAAACCACTGTCTTTCCACGTCAGCGGGGTTTGAACCAAACCCAGTCCATCTGCATTATATTGTCCGATAATTCGCTGGAAAGCGAACAACTCATAAACCCCGTCACCGTCAAAATCAACAGGGTAAAGGGTATTCAATCCGGAGACGGAGCCCTGGAGCGGTGCTTTTAATGTCCCATCCTTATTATAAAGTTCTGATAGATAGTCTGAGTCTCTGTTGCTAAGGTTGATAATAAAAGTTAGACCAAGAGTCTTGTTCAGGACTTCAACTTTATACTGGTCTTGATAGTTGACTTCATATTCGTATGTTTCATCAAATGTTTCGTAGTCGAAGAGGACTTGTGCTTGGTTGTTTAAAAAAGAATACAAATAATAGAATCCATAACCGCCGCTACCGCCAGAGTCCATGCTAATCAAAATGTCATCGACGCCATCCCCTGTGAAGTCCCCAAGAAAAAGTCGTGGTTGATAAGCCATGTTCGTTTTTAACGGGACGCTATAAAAAAGGTTTGTTTGGCCATCCTGAATGATCAGAGTGATGTTTATAATATAAGGACTGTCCGGTGTTTTTTCACCGACTAGATAAACTTGATCTTCGATAAAGTCTCCATTTACATCACCCTTAGCATAGGAAAGAATGTTTGAAGTTGCTGAGGGTTGCTGCTGCCTGTAAAAATAGGGGTACGTGTACATGAGACTACCACCTTTTTTTAATACTTTATGCAAAATGGGCGTGACGTGACAATTATGCAAGATATAAAAAAGAGCCGTATATAACGGCTCAGGAATCATTAAAGGCGGTTGAAGCCTTCCTGCTCAAGGAAGTTTACTGCTTCTTCGTAGGAATTGAACGTGCCTTCCAGCTGTTCTTCCGCGTACACATGAAAGCCATCTTCTTCACGCATAAGAACCAGGGACTGGTCGTTGTCGTTCAGCCATTCCTCCATGACTGGATTTTTTTCAGCAGGGGAGAGGGACAAGGATTCGATCGCATCCCGGATCAACGTGCGGAGTTCATCACGGCCGATCTCCTTTATATTGACCATCCCTTTGTCGTCTGTATTATAACCATCCATTTCCCCGGCATAAACAAAACCGTTGCCATTCGGGTGGAGGCGGTAGACAACAATTTTTTTATCATAGACGCTCTCTTCATAATGGAAATTCACTCTTCCGAGAGAAATCTCTTTCTTATCAAGTTCAGGAAATTCCTCAATGATGTTCAGTTTTTCTTCAAATGTAAGCATAAGCTCCTCCTGAGGTGTTTTTTAGTAGCCCTAGTATAGCATAAGGAGAGGCGTAAACGCTTTGTTGCTTTCAGATAATAATTATGGTATATTATTTGAGCGATGAGCTGTTTGTGTAAGACGAAGTACATGCTTTTTATAAAGCTAAACGACGAATGTGGTCGTCGGTATATTCGCGACAAAAATCAAAAGCCTTTCCTCACTGAGGAAAGGCTTTTTCTAATGGGATTTATTTTTTTCCGAAGTTCATGCGTGCGTAACGTCCACGCACCATTTGGTAGACGCCATATAAAACTAATCCAACCGCAGCTATTCCCAGTAATATTTGCCCGAAAGGCTGTTGGGCAATTTCAGAAAGTGCCCCGTCCAGCCCTTTGGCCTCATCAGGGTTTGCAGTCAAGGCGGTTTGAATGAAAAAGAATCCGATGAGCCCGAGTACGATGCCCCGTGCGGATAATCCGAATTTTCCGGATTTTTCGGCTACATTCCTTTTATGACGGTCCATTTCACCTGTATTCATTTTTTTCATGAATTTCCCTGTGCTGCCTTGATAAATTTCATAAAGACCATACCCGATAACAATAGCTCCAAGAAGTCCGACAAGCCACTGGCCAAAAGGCTGGGATAAGAGTTTAGCTGAGAGCGTCTGCTCTGAGTTACCGCTGCTGGAACCAGCATTGAGTGCGATTTTAATGGCATTGAAAGCCAGGGAACCGTAAATGACAGCACCAACAATGTACCCGAACCGAGTAATCAATCCTTTCCCATCTGTTCCTTCGTTGTTGGGGTCCATGATGGATTTTGTAGCGAGCCAGGAAATATATCCGACCAAACCAATACCAATAATCCAAAGTAATATTTCTCCAAAAGCGACACCGGCAAGGGAGCGGAACAATCCGTTCGTTCCGGTAGTTTTTCCGCCCACGCCAATAGCGGCCATCAGAGTTAATATCCCAATCAGGGCATAAACAATCCCCTTGGCCATGTACCCGATCCTTCCGAACCTCCTTACCCAAGGTTTGATTTCTTCACTTGCTTCTGAACGCTTACTTTTGTTTGTGGCCATCGTAGAAGCCATAGTATCCCTCTCATTTCGTTGATATATTTTCTAATGTAATTCCCACATTTATAGAAAAAGAAACTTTCCGTAAAAAAAGAAATGATATAATGCAAGGGAAAGAAGGGTGACAGGTTATGTATTTAACAGTTGAAGAAACAGCAGAATATCTCGATCTTCCTGAAGACTACCTCAGGCATTTGATTTTGAATCATAAAATTAAAGCCATCCATGATGGAAGGCAGTATTTAATCAATAAGAACCAATTCCACAATCATCTGGAACAGATAGAGAACTACCGGAAAATGATTCAAGAATATTTGAGTGAACCACTCCCTGAGGATCCGGATGTTAAAGATGAAGATTAATGATTAAAACAAAAAAGAAGCAGAGCCTGATGAGCTCTGCTTCTTTTGGAATAAAGTGGACACAAAAACACGTTGATGTTCGAATATTATGAATGCAGATTCACTCTCGCGTAGCAATCGCTTCTATTTCCACTTTTGCTCCTTTAGGGAGTTTGCTAACTTCTACAGCTGCACGGGCAGGGTACGGTTCAGCCAAATAACTCGCATACACATCGTTGACCGCTGCAAAATCATCCATGGAGTCCAAATATATGTTCATTTTTACAACATTCTTGAAAGAGAGGTCTGCTTCTTCCAGTATTGCACGAATGTTTTTCATAACCTGGTGTGTCTGTTCTGTAATATCACTAGAAACAAATTCCATTGTCTCAGGATCTAGAGGGATCTGACCAGAAATAAATACGATATGTCCAAGGTCTGTGGCTTGAGAATATGGACCAATCGCACTTGGGGCTTGATTTGTAGAAACAGCTTTAAACATGACTGCCACTCCTTTATGTAGGTTTTATTCATCCTATCATGATTTTTGTGATAGAGAAATAGAATCATTCCCCGGGAAATGTCGACAATTTTTTTGTAATCTCTATGAAAGTACTGAAAAAATGGCGGAAAAGACTTATACAGAAATATTTTTGTCCGATATTATATGTAGAGAAAAAGGTAATTAATAGGAAGAATAATTATTTTTGGAAAATATTTTAAAATAGTAGTTTAGAGTGGTTTATTTAGGGTAAGGTACGAGTGAAGGAGCTGAGATCATGCCTTATAAAGAACGTTTAGAAAAGCAAATAGAAGAATTAAGAACGCGCATGTATGAGATTTATAACAATAATCCAACGGATGCTGAACTATTGAGAATTTCACAAGAGTTAGATGATCTACTGAATCGTTTTAGTGAACATAGACAATACCAATGCTCTAATTAAATGATATGAATACATAGGGCCTTAGGTGTTTGAAACGCTGCAGTCACTATGGTATCTTTAAAACAATGCCACCCTTGCAATCGAAACGACTGCGGGAAACTTAACCATTTCTATAGGGTGGCAGGTTACATAACAAACCTGAAAACTTCTGCGTTGAATCGCAGGAGTTTTTTTGTGCTCAATTAACCTTGCCATGCATCGCATTGGAAGCAGGATGATTCCTATAAGTAAGGGAATTTTCATGGAATCGCTTTATATTTAAGAAAAAAAAGATAAAAATATAAATATTCAGAAAAAGGGTTGTGATTCGACATAATCATCGCTAGAATACTCCTTACATTCAATTTTGAAAGGAGGCTCAGCGATGATCACATTTATCGCATCTATTGCTTTACTTGTCGTCGGATATCTTTTTTATGCAAAGGTGGTTGAACGAATTTTTGGGATCAATGATCAAAAAAACACACCTGCATATGAAAAGAACGATGGTTTTGACTATGTGCCTATGAGCTGGTGGAAAGCGAGTCTTATCCAGCTATTAAATATCGCTGGGCTTGGACCTATATTCGGAGCCGTGATGGGAGCGTTATACGGTCCCGTAGCTTTTATCTGGATCGTTGTGGGCTCCATTTTTGCAGGAGCTGTCCATGACTATTTCTCAGGAATGCTTTCCCTTCGTCACGATGGTGCCCAATACCCGACGCTTGTCGGAAAATACTTAGGCCGCCCTGCCCGGTCGGTGATCAATCTTCTATCTATTGGTCTTATGGTCTTGGTTGCCGCAGCATTCACTGCCGGCCCGGCTCAATTAATGGCAGAAATCACGCCCTTGGGATTTTTTACATCTGTTTTAATTATTTTTTCATATTTTCTTGTGGCAACCCTTTTACCCATAAACAAAATTATTGGGAAAGTGTACCCGTTTTTTGGGGCAATCTTAATCTTCATGGCTGTCTCCATCGGAGTAGGAATGTTCTTCTTTGAGCATCCGATTCCTAATTTGACGGTCAGCAACCTCCATCCAGATGAACTACCGATCTGGCCGATGCTGATGGTGACGATTTCCTGCGGAGCTATATCCGGCTTCCACAGTACTCAAAGTCCAATTCTTGCTCGAACGCTGAAAAAAGAGAGTGAAGGAAGAAAAGTATTCTATGGCGCGATGATTGCTGAAGGAATTATCGCCTTGATCTGGACAGCTGCCGGCATGACGTTCTTCGGTAATACAGGTGGACTTCAAACAGCACTAGCTGAAGGAGGGCCAGCCGGGGTTATCAATGAAATCAGCAGTACTACCCTGGGCACGCTTGGTGGTATTCTGGCCGTTCTAGGTGTCATTATCCTGCCTATTACTACGGGCGATACGGCATTGCGATCTTCGCGTATGATGCTTGTGGACTTTGCGCGTCAGGTCAGTAAAAAGAAATTTGAAGGAAAGTGGACACCGCTATTCTTCGCGATCCCTGTTGCGATTCCAACATTCCTGTTAACACAAATGGATTACAGCTTCCTTTGGAGATATGTAGGTTGGTCCAATCAGGTGGTAGCGACAGTCATGCTTTGGACAGGAGCTATGTATTTATTGAAGAACCACAAGTTCCACTGGATCTGCAGTGTCCCCGCTCTTTTCATGACAGCTGTAGTAAGTTCTTATATTTTCTACGCTCCTGAAGGTTTTGGATTGGAGTATTCTACGTCCATGATCTTAGGTTCCATCATCTGGATTGTTGTCGCAACATGGTTTGTATGGCAAGTCATTAAACAAAAAGTAAGAAAAGAAGATCCAATCATTACATCAAAAGCAGGATAATCCAAAAGCCGCTTAACCCCATGGTTAAGCGGCTTTTAAATATTTATTAGAGATAATGGCAGGATTGTTGAAGACTCAGTTTCGAGACTTTCCAGGGTTCGTTGCCCGGGTTGAGCGTCAGGGGTGGCTGGGAAGCTACTCGCTTTCCAGTGGGGGAGTGGCGAGCTTCCTCGGGCTACGCCCTGCGGGATCTCGCCGATCTCCTTTCTCCCACGGGAGTCTCGCAGCTTCCCAACCACCCCATACGAAAAAGGGTGAGAAACGAACCCCTTTGCCCAGTATGAGTGCCT